>JAOZVT010000794.1 GCA_025869455.1 Prosthecobacter sp. | reverse complement strand
GCTTCGGTTCACCATGTTCAGCAGGGAGTCTCGCTGCTCCACACCGCCATAGTCTTCGACACTGCCGGGGAGTTCAATCAGGTTATCACTGACGTTGTCATTTTCCATGACCCTTTGGAAATCTGACGGCGTGTACACCTTCACCATGCCGGGTTCCACCACCAGTGTCCCATCCGCCCGGGCACGTGCCACGGCCATGGCGATGTGGGTCTGGCCATTGATCGTCACCGGATGAGTAAGCAGATGCTCACGCTCCCCGTCCAGCCCCATGCGCGTGCGGGCGATGTGCCCCTCCCGCACGATCTGCGCCAGATGCGGCCGCACCGCATCCACAGGACTGCGGAAGGGCTTCACCGCGCCCCCGGTGGCAGGGTTCGTGTTAGGCTGGCCTGCCTGCCCTTTCCACCACTCGCCCTCCAGTTGGACATTGCCTAACTGACCATTGTGTACCTCACGATCGTTCTTGACCCCGGCAGGCGTGGTGTGGTGAGAGGGACTCAGGGAGATAGGTGCCAGCCTGCCTAACTCCTTCTGTGTCTCCGTGAAGGTCTGCGCGGCCCCTGGCCTGCCCAGACGCTGAAAAATCTTCGACTCTAGACTGAGACCTTCAGCGGGATCAAACTGCGTGGCCAGCGCCTGCATTTCCTGCTGCTGCTGTGGGGTCGCGTGGGGATACAGCTCTGTCAGTTTTTGCAAACGCTGCTCCACACTCAGCGCCGCATCATTAGCTGCCCGGCCCTGCTCATCCTCACGGATCAGGCCTTCGGCTAAATGAGCATTCGTCTGCCGCTCCCGAAAGTCCACCGTGGCCTGCCCAGGCTGGCGGCGGCTAAACTGCAAGTCCTGACGCGCCCCGGCCTGGAGACGGCGCTGCCCTTCGGGGCTGCGATTCAGCGCGGCCTGGCGTGCCTGCTGCAAGAAAATATCCACGTGGCGATCCAGGTCTGCCTTGCCCTCCACCCGCACGCCCAGCTTCACCAGCATGTCAGAGATCGCCTGCCCGACAACCGCCCGCATGGCCGTCAGCAGATTGCGTTCTTTCAAAAGTTCTGGCCGCCGCTCAGACTCCCGCGCCAGCCACTCCAGCGCCAGGCCCCGGGGATCTCCCTGGAGATGCGCGTAGGCGGGGTCCGCCGCCAGGGCGCGCAGGCCCTCAGGGTCCATTTGCCGAATCCGACCCATCAGATAGTCGAACCGCTTCCGTGCCGTTTCATTCCCGTCTAACAAACGATTCACACCGCCGTGACCTATCCCCTCATGGGCAATCACACGCTGCATGGCGCGGCGTGCGCTTTCCCCCTCACGCGGGCGCACATTGTCCACGATGACAAAGCTCTTCCCCGTATTCGGATCATGAAACCCCTCTGCCCCCAGGATCTCCGCCACCTGCTCTGGGGTGAAAGGATGCTCCCGCGCGTAATCTGAATTCAGCAGATCCTGCGCCGACTGGAAGATGTGCGTATCCGCGCCCAAAAAGCCGGGCAGCAGGCGATCAAACTGCTGCGTGATGCGATCCACCAGCCGCTGCTTTTTCCCAGGTTCAGCGTGTGTTTCACCGATGGACAGGCCCCCTGTGGCAGAGGGCTGGTTATCGCCCAAAAGATCCTTCTGCTGGATAAAGGCGTCCATATCCACCTTTTTCATCCCCGTCATCCTAGCCACATCACTCTCCTTAAAAGTCCGCACCTCCCCATTGGCACGCCGGACCTCAAAGCTGCCGTCCTCGTTACGATCCAGAATCTCCACAGTCTCTCCAGTGATGGACGGCCCCTTCCACAAAGGCGGCGGCGGCAGGGGCGGCGGTGCACCCGAATTACCCTTTTTGTTAGGCGCATTCTCCGTTGCCGGAGAACCCTCACCCAAAGGCGGCGGCTGCGCCCCAGGGGCCAAAGGCTGCCCCGGTGGAGCACCCGTAGGCACCTGCCCTGGTGTCCCCAATTCCGCACCCGGTTGCACAGGCGCGTTTGGGTCCAATGGCGCACCGGGCTGTGCAGGCGTGGCGGCTCCTGGCTGCGTGCCACCTTGAGGCAAGGTGCCTTCGCCCGATGGCGCACCGGGCTGCACAGGCGCATTTGGATCAGGCACTTGGCTAGGGGAAGCGCCGCTACCCGCTATCGCTGACGGATGTTTTACACTGTTTCCTGATGCATCAAAACCTGCCTCGCCATTCGTTACCGCATTCCCTTGCGTCGGCACACTGGGCTGTGCAGGCGCAGCTGCTCCTAACGGCGTGCCACCTTGAGGCAACGTGCCCTCGCCCGATGGCACACCGGGCTGTGCAGGCGTGGCGGCTCCTGGCTGCGTGCCACCTTGAGGCAACGTGCCTTCGCCAGACGGCACACCGGGCTGCACGGGCGCATTTGGGTCAGGCACTTGGCTAGTGGAAGTACCACTGCCGGTCATCACCGACGGATGTTTTACACCATTTCCTGATTCATCAAGACCTGGCTCACCATTCGTCACCGCATTCCCCTGCGGCGGCTGCCCCGGCTGTGCGGGTGCCGCTGCTCCTGGCTGTGTGCCTGCTTGATACTGCGCCCATGCTTGTGCACCGGGAGGAGGGATCTGGGATGGAGCATTCTCGTACTCGACGTACCCGCCTCCCTCGATCGAATACTGGCCGACCGGAGGAATGGTGGAATTAGGCTCTTTCTTGAGCGGCTCGCCTGATGAATGATTGGGTGTTACCCCATTCACGAAGTGAGAGCTGCCCATGCTACCCACCACACCTGCGGAAATTTGTCCCAAATCTAACCCGCCCTGACCAATGGTCGCGGGATCAATCACCGTCTGATCCGCGATGGCCGACGCCATGTTTTGCGCCACTGGATTGGCCTTGGAGGTCAGACGCCCGCGCAAGGGATTCAGTTTATCCGCCGCCATGCCACTGGCTGTGCTTAAAATAGCCCGCATCCACTTGCCATCTTTCAGCCTCTTGGCCTCCTCCTTATTGCCAGCGGCCTCAGCCTCTAAGATGCGTCCATTCGTATCCAATAAACTGCCGCCTACGCCCTGAGCGATATTGGCCAAAGTTTCCTTTCCGACGTGGCGAGCCAGGCCTTTTTTCACGGCCTCCTTTGCTAAAACCTTGGCCCCCCGAGTGGCCGTGCCGCCAGTGGCGAGGGTCAGCGGTAGATAGACCAGCTCCTCCCCCACACCGCGCTGAAAATTGATGACCACATCATTCCACCAGCCGCCCTCCAGCTCACGCCGGGTGCTGCCGCCCATCACCAGATCCAGATTCGCATTCGCCTCCGCCATCTCCCGCTGCATCTTCTCATCCCCGATAGCCGTGGCATACATGGTGCCCAGCCCCAGAATGGCCGAGGTGCCGCCCTTTCCCACCTCTGCCCAGCCATCGTATGTACCGATCTCGTCGCGCCACTCCGGCTTCCGCACCTCCTCCATCACACGTCTGTCCAGGAGGGCGCGTTTGCCCCTCACCATCAGAATTTTCAGATCCCCCTCCAGCTCCATTCGCTTCTCTTGCGTCGCCTTCAGATTGCGCTCGATCTGGGCGATGTCATGGGCCACTTTTTCAGGCATCCGCGCGCCACTGCCCGCATACTTTCTTTGCTCCACCTGGACTTTGTAGGCCTTACGTTTGTCCAATTCCTCCTGGATGGATTTCTCCTTCGCCGAGATCTCATTGAGACTGGCTTTACTCTTGCCCAGCTCCGACTGCATTTCCGCATCTGAAACCGCTGCTATTTCAGCGCGCCTCGTCTTGCCATTGGGCAGAGTAAAAAACACATCCACCTTCCCCTCCCCACGCTGACGCATCGTGTAGTCCGCCTGGGAGGCCCCGCCCGCCATCACCTTGCCCGTGTAATGCCGCTCTGACCCCACCTTAAAAGCAGGATCATCAAACACCCCTCGCAGAGACTTTTCCAGCTCCTGCTGCTGCACCGTCGGCAGAGCACCCTTATCCCCTGTGTAGGCCTCAATCAGCTGCTCTGGGGGTAAACCCGTGCGCTTTTGCCAATCCTCCAAGACACTTTTAACAGCCGCACTTTTCGCCGCCTCCAGCGCCTGCTGCATGTCATTATCCAGCCGCACACTGCCCTTCCAAACCGCCGCCGGATCGTCCCCATCGGTCATCGCCTCCAGCTTCTTCATGTCTGACTGCAAACGCCGCGCCACCTCCGCTGGCGGCAGCCCCTGCTCCAGCATCATCAGCGCCTTCCCCTGCGGGCTGGTGCGCAGTTCCTCAGGCACCTCATGAAACCGCCCCTTCTGCCCCACCCCAAACGGATCATACACCGGCGCCACTTTCCCCGTTTGCTCAAACTCCTTCCAGTCTGGTAACTCCTGCAATCCCGAGATCGGCTGATCCGGCGAGGGACGATCCCGCGCCCATTGATCATAATCCATGGGCGTGACCGGAGCCTTCTTCTCCGTCTGCTGAGCAGGAGCAGACGGTGACAAAGGCACCGCGCCAGGTGTAGAATCCTCCACCCCAGCCGCGCCCACCCCAGGCCTAACCGATGATTCATTCGGCACCTGAGCCGGAGACTTCAGCGGCAGCCCCGGCCTATTCTTTTGCGGAATGGGCACCCTCCCCTGGCCCTCCTGATCCCGCCGCGCATTCACCGCCAGACTAACCAAAGGTTCAGAACCCGCCGTCTTCTGCTTCTCCTCAAGGATCTGCTGCACATCCTCCCGACTCTGAGGCACCGCCCAGCTAGGCAGAGACTTCGGCCCGCCTTCCTTCATCTCAAACTTCCCCTCCTGAAACTCAAACCACTTATCGGGCCGATCCTGCTCATTCGGCCGCAGCACGCCATTCCCGGTTGCCTCCGCCATTTCCAGAGGCTTCAGCATGGGAGGTGCAGATGAATTTTGCCCGCTAGACAAAGCCGACCGATCTTCCCCAGGCTGACTGCGATCCACCAAATCCACGAGCTCAGGCTTCGGTTCTGGCTTCGGCTCAGGCACACGCGCAGTCACCACCGTGGAGTCAGTCGGCACCCCTGCTGGCCTCGGCTCACCCCGCAACAATAAGGGCCTAACCAACTTCATTTCCGGCGACTTCGCCACGCCCCCACTAGCGTTAGGAAACCCCGCCATGGCACTCAGCCAAGGCATCGCCCCATCACTCCCCAGCATCGCCTTAGCCTCAAAGCCCGGCTTCGGACTCACCACCGCGAACCCCTGGTCAAAAGCCACACCCGCCTGAGGCTTCGGATCAAACGCCTGCACCCTCGGCCCCTTTTCCAGAGCACTCCCGTCAAACCACTCCTTCACATCCGCC
>JAOZVT010000793.1 GCA_025869455.1 Prosthecobacter sp. | reverse complement strand
CCCATCACCACAAACTTCCATGTACCAGCTGGAGTATTGGCATTCGAATCTAGGACAAAACTACATTCATTCTGACCTTCGGCGATCGTCTGCTCACCTAGTGTACTGATACCTGTGGGCTTCCAAACCATAAGCACTCGAATCGGCGCTTTGAAGCCTTCTTTACGAGTCGCCACAACTTTCAAATTGAGGATGCCATTGTTGACCAAGCTCACCGTCGGCTTCACAATTTCCAAGGAATAGGGAGCCTCTTCCACCACGGCGACTGGCAATTTCTCACGAACCTCCGTGTAATAAATCACGTTACCTTGACGCACGACATCAAACTCCTGACGCATGGTCCCCACAACTTTCACATTCGGATCAACGGAAGTAAGCTGAAGTGCAACCGTGGCATGCCCAAGGGGTGCATCTGCAGCAGCTTCAAAAACCAATGGCATCCCAGGTTGATCTTTAGGTGCCAACTCCGTGAGCAACTTCACTCCTGGTGGCAAATTCGGGGCACCAAATTTGAAATCCCCACTCACATTGCTGCGGGAAAAATTCTCCAACAAAGCCATCCGCCCACCACGCGGGATGGCCAAGAACTGGCGATAGTGCGAATCATTCACCGAGTAGTTAGGTGAGGCAAAAGTAAGTTCAGGCTGACTAGCGACCATCTCAATCCGATACACAAAGCTCGGGCCACCGCGCTCCAGGTGATCTGTCACACGAACAAAATAATCTCCATCCGCAGGCACCTTGAGAGTTTGTTTACTATCCAGACGACGGCGACCACCCCCATCGTCATTTCCACCGACACTGCCACCTTTCTCATTGTAAATATTGATCACTGAATCCAGTGGGGATCCCAGGCTCTGAGCAAAAGCTTGCAAGACGACCTGTTGGCCTTTTTTCAAAGCCACCTTAAAGAAATCAACATCTCCAGGTGTTTCGATGACTCCATTCAAAGCCGCTGGCTCACCCACGATTACAGGAGTGGCTTTAGCTTGCTCATTGTTAGGCTCAGCTTCCAGCGTGTTTTCAAATGAAACAAGACGGAAGGGATTTCCCGATGGAGCAGCTTCCGCCCCCTTTGAGAAAAGCATGAATCCAGGATTTTCCTCCGTCGGCAGCTTCACCTCCTCCTCGAAAGAACCATCCTTATCAATGAAGCGAACCTTCACGGAACTGCCTAACATACCACCAGCCGGATAGACGACATCAGGACGACGAAAACTGCCCACATTCAAGCGATAGAAACTGGTATTCCCACCACGGTAGGAAGAGTCACGCACCATCACATAATAGTCACCATCATACTCGGCAACAAAGGAGCAATAACCATCTTGGCGATGGAGAATGGTATCATCTGAAAAGGCTTTTTCAAAACGGTCCTTGTCCAAAATCGCAATGTATGGATCAAAAACAGTGTAACCCAGGCGCAGCCCGTCCACTTCTAAGCTGATACGTTGCCCCTTTTTTACGGACACCTTAAAATAATCTACATCTTCTGTCGTGATCAGCCCTTCCACCGTCTGATTTAGTTCGATAGCCTGAGCTGTATCAAACTCTGAGTTAGGCTCTTTTTCTTCCACATTGGGAAACGGCCCCACAAAAAACTGGCGTGCATGAGAAACCCCTGAGCGCGTACGCACCCGAATCAAATGATTCCCAGGTTCAACATCAGGCGCAACGGCGATGGTCAGTTCCACCTTATTCTTTTCCACCTTCTCCACGCTCTTCTGCGTGAAACCGGGAGAAAAGAAAATGAGACTCTCAAAATCTTCTAAACGATTTCCAGTGATGGTAAGCTTTTGCTCCGTACCACGCTGAATTCCATTCGGCTTCGTCGTGTTAAACTCAGGGTAAGCTGCCTGCAATGAAACACCTCCAAAGAGGAGCATTGAAAGCAAAGTGAAAATATAACGAACATTCATGAGCAAAGGGGATTAACGAAGACTAACTACGTAGATCGAGAGGCGACTTATTGCAGAAAACAACTTTCTAGAAAATAGCCATCCAAGATAAAGGCGGCGTGGATGGCTCCACGCCGCCTTTAAAGTTAGGTAGCGGCAAGTGGGCCAAATCAGGCAATCCACTCATTCATGATGCGACCACCATTCACAATATCAACAGGGCGGCCACCATCAGCCATGATGCGCTTTTCTCCATTGATACCGAGTAAACGATACATCGTTTTGGCAAGATCTGCTGGCCCCACCGCATCACGATCAGGCTCACCACCAAGAGCGTCAGAAGCCCCGTGGATATAACCTTCTTTCATCCCGCCGCCTGCCATTGCCACCGAGAAAACGCGTGGCCAGTGGTCACGGCCATTCGTGCCATTCACCTTTGGCGTGCGTCCAAACTCAGAACTCACCATAACCAAAGTCTTCTTCAGCATGCCGCGATCAGACAAATCTGTGATCAGGCGAGCAAATGCCTTGTCGAAGTCAGGCGCCTGACGGTCAAAAGAACCCTTGATATTGCTGTGGTGGTCCCAGCTTCCGTAGTTTACGGAAACCATGCGAACACCAGATTCCACCAAGCGACGTGCCAAGAGGAAACGCTGGCCAGCGGTATTACGACCATATTCATCGCGCAGCTTGTCCGTTTCCTTATTGAGATCAAAAGCCTCACGCGCCTGGCTGCTGCTGATCAAACCATACGCAGCCTGATAAAAGCTGTCCATGGCGGTGATAGAATCGGCTTTTTCCACAGTACGGAAGTGTTCATCCACTGTATTTAGAAGAGAGCGGCGGCGGTCAAAACGCTTTTCATCAATGTCCTTGGGAGTCAGCAGGTCACGAACAGAGAAATTCTTGTCCGCAGGATCACTGCCCAAAGCGAAAGGACCATAGGCACTGCTCATGTAGCCTGTTCCCTGATCAGGAGCCACCATGTTCGGCACGGCGACGTAAGGCGGCAGATTGTTCCGCGATCCCATTTCATGGGAGATGATGGAACCAAAGCTAGGAAACTTGATCGCCGGACTTGGGCGATAACCAGTGAACATGTTGTGTGTTCCACGCTCATGCGCTGCCTCACCATGCGTCATGCTGCGGATGACCGTCAGCTTGTTCATGATCTTGGCGATGTTTTGAAACTTCTCCCCCACGTATTCACCAGGGATGGAGGTCTTGATCGGCGTGTAGGGGCCACGATAATCGGGCGAAGCAAAAGGCTTCGGATCCCAGGATTCATGCTGAGCCATCCCACCTGGGAGGTAGATGTGAATGATGGAATCCGCGATTGGACTGAATGTTTCAACATCCGCAATTTTCTGCGCCGCCTGCAGACGAAGCATCTCTGGCAGGGTCAACCCCAGACCACCGAGCATCCCAACATATAGGAAGTCGCGACGGCTGGCACCGGAACGGAGATCAATGTGATTGCCTTGGCAATTGGGGTGCATTTTCATAGCGTAGAGAGGGAGTTTACAGGGAGAATCAGAGGGGATTACGGACGCCGCCCAGGCTTCTTGCAAAATCGGAAAAAGTTTTTTTCCTGTTATTTTGGTTATTCCTGCCCAGCTGTTTCCAGAGCAGATCTCCTTCCATCCACTTTTCGCTCTTTCACCAGTTGCTCAAAATCCATCGGGCGCGACAGCATTGGGGAAATATTCTTAGCATGTTCCTCAGCAGAAAGATTCAAAGCCACAGGCACTACTGGCGGCGGCTCCACCTGCACCCCTTTAAACACTCCCCAGTGGGTCAATAAGCTCCACAGCGTCACCACCAAAACCATCACCACCACCGTTGCAACCCCCATTAACAACCGACGACGAGCACGGGCCAAATCAGGATCAGCCCGCATACGATCAAAAGCTTCCCCGGTGTATGCCTTCTGTTCATAGGCATCCAGCACATCAGCAGCGGCGTCAGTGGGAGGCACCTCAGCCACCAGCAGAGCCTTACGCTTCACCCCAGTAGAACGCTCAGCCACCTGCAACATCAACGGCTCTAAACAGACAGGGCATGGGCGTGAACGAGCCACCACCGTGACCTGTACTTGGACGGCGCTCTCACAATGCGGGCAGATGATGGAAACCAAAGGCATCTGGATGAAGGGGGGTCTTCAAGATGATGCAACGCGCGGTCTGATGCAACACCAAGGATTCCTCCAGCATCCTTTTTGCATTACCAATCAAAAGTCATACTCAGTGAATATCCTATGCCAGGACTCCTCACTGAATAAACGGGTTTTTGAGTGTTGTTGTAAAAGCGCGTTTGCTTCGCGTCGGTCAGATTTGATGCCCGAAAAGTTAGCTTGCAAATTTTGCTAAACTTATACGAAAGCCCCAAGTCAAGAGTTGTGAGAGGCTCCTGGAAGACATCAGGGTCATAAGTCGTGGTCGCTACCGCATACAGTTGTTGTCCTGTAATATTTAAAAATAAACCACCAGAAAAAGGATTTTCGGGATCATCGTAGGTCAAATTAAAATTGGCGATGTAATCCGGCTGTCCCTGGAGTCGTCGTTGTTTACCGAATACAAAGGTTCCGTCTCCTGTTCGTGTAGCCACTGACTTAATATAACTGTAATTCGCTCCAAAACTGAACGGCTTAAGCTCTGGAGTGATAAAGCTAAAATCTCGCTGAAATTCGAGCTCAAAACCATAAACACTTGCGCTATCAACATTGATATAGCTCGTATATTCACCTTCCTGAGAGAACTCAATCGGGTTCTGAATGGTTTTAGCAAAACCACTGACGCCAATCAAAGCGCCAGGCTCTGGAAACCATTCCCAACGAACATCATAATTGATAATAGAGGAGAGCTTAAGATCCACGTTGCCCACAAAGTAATCTCCAGACTCTGGATTGATAAAGGCGACAGGAGCGATTTCTTTAAAGGATGGACGAGCAATGGTTTGAGACACGGCACCACGAACCCTTTGATTTTCCTGAAGATCCCAAGTCACAGAAAGAGCGGGTAAAATATCAACCCGTGATATATTGGCCTGACTGCGAGATAAAAGCCGTGGATCAGATCTGGCCGCTCTTCTTAGCGGGCTATCTACTTCACTAGCGGCAGTAGTCAGTAAGTTCAATACTTCTTGATCTGCCCTTTGTTCTGAACTTAGGAGCCGCTTACGAAGCTCTTGATCACTGTAAATCCAAATACCACTGGCACTCACTTTCAAATCTGTGGTTTCAACCCGTGCCCCAAAGTTAACGTTCAATCCTGGAATGAGATCCACATCGAACATCAAATACCCAGAAGATATCATTTGTGACGCGTTATAAAGCTCAGGCTCTGTCAAACGAGTAAGATAGGATGCTCCGCCTGG
>JAOZVT010000792.1 GCA_025869455.1 Prosthecobacter sp. | reverse complement strand
CTTGCAAACAGTATCGGCCATCCAAAGTCGGCCCCGACCTCACATCTCTTGGGTGAGGGCGGGGTTGCGCTTTGCATACCCTTGAGCCATAAGAGGCACGCCGCATGCCCAAAGCATCCTCTAAGAATAATAAAACCCTGCAGCTCATTAGCCACTGGCTGGTGTACGCCTTGTTTCGGTGCATTGAAGGCCTGCTCTGGCTACTCACGGTGGAGGCCGTCTGGTATCTGGGCCGCCTACTTGGCAGCATTGGCTTCTACATTTTTCCCAAATACCGAAAGCTGGCCAAGCACAATCTCCGCATCGCCTTCGGGCGCGAGCGCCGGGAACACTGGATCCACCACACGGCGAAAGCTCACTTTCAGTCCCTCATTGCCAACGTCTTGTGCGGATTCAAGCTCCCCATGATGCCCCAGGCTGAAGTGGAAAAGCGCGTCACCGTGGAAGGCATGCACCACACGCAAGAGGCCATGGCGCAGAACAAGCCCATCCTCTACCTCGTCTGCCACCTGAGCTGCTGGGAGATCCTCACCCAAGTTCCCTCCCTCTTCGTTTTTGGTCGTAAACCCGCCACCGTTTACCAGCCTCTCCGCAATCCTTTCCTCAACGCCCTGCTCATCCGCCGCCGCCGCAAGCTCGGCTACACCCTTTTTGACCGTCAAGACGGCTTCACAGGGCCGATGAAACACATGAAAGAGGGCGGTTGCCTGGGGGTCTTGGTGGATCAGCATGCGGGTGACCACGGCATTTGGGCTCCCTTCTTTGACCGCTTAGCTTCCACCACCCCCATTGCGGCCATGATGGCTCACCGCGCCCGTGGCGTCCTGATGCCGATGGCCATTTATGATGATGGCCCTGGCCGTTGGCGCATGGTTTGCAGTGCCCCTGTGGACAGCCATGAGGCCAAACAATCCGTCGAAGGACTCACCACCTGGATGAATTGCAGTGTCGAGCAAATGGTGCGCCGCCAGCCAGAAAACTGGTTCTGGGTGCATAACCGCTGGAAGCTCCCCAAACCCCGCTTCCTCCTCCACACCTACAAGCGTGGGATTGCCTACCCGGCTGACTACGATCACTCGCAGCTTCAACCCTTCCATCTCCTTGTCCGTTCCCCGAACTGGCTGGGAGATGCCTGCATGGCCTTCCCTGCCGTCCGCGCCATGAAAGCTGGGCGGCCTGACCTGAAGCTCACCGTCTTCGGTCCCGAAAAACTCCGTGATCTCTGGGAATCCCAGCCGGAAGTGGACCTCTACATCGGCAAGGCCAACAAAGAAGGACTATTCAGTGTGGCCCGCCGGATCAAAAGCGCAGGCATCCGCTTTGATGCCGCCATCCTTCTCACAAATTCCACCCGCTCCACCCTCGAATTCTGGCTCGCAGGCATCCCGCGCCTCGTTGGGTACAAAGGTTCGCTTCGCTCTCGACTCCTGACTCAGATCATCAAAGAGCCGAAAAAAGTCCTCGGTCCCCCGCTTCACCACACCCTCCGCTACCTCCATGTCGCCAAAAGCTGCGGCGCGGACATCACTCCCTTTCTTCCCCAGGAAGCCAAGGAGCAAGTTCCTACCAATCAGCCATCCACTCCGCCGAGTGCGAGCTTCAAAATTGGCATCTGTGCCGGGGCCGAATACGGACAGGCCAAACGCTGGCCCCTTGACCGCTTTGCCCAAGTCATCCAACAAGTCGCCGCAGATCATCCCCATATTGAATGGGTCTTCTACGGTGCCCCAGGAGAAGCCAAGATGGGCGAGGAACTCTCCCAACTCGTGGGGGATCAAATTCGCCACACCAATCGTGTCGGCAAAACCAAGCTGGCGGAGCTGATCACCGATCTCCGCACCTGCCGCCTTCTCGTCACCAATGACACCGGCACCATGCATTTGGCAGCAGCTATCGGCGTCCCGACCGTCAGTATTTTCGGCTCTACTGAGCCCGTTTTGACCGGTCCCCTAGGCCCGCAGCACACAGTCATTCGCCACCATGTCCCCTGCAGCCCCTGCTTTAAACGCGAATGTCCCTTTGGCCACTACGACTGCATGACTAAAGTCTCGCCTGACCAAGTCGCTGCCGCCGTCCGCCAGTATTTGGCGTGAAAGGGAGGTGGAGAGTGCCCTTAAAGCTTGGCTCCTGAGTGACTTCCTGACGCCTCTCCCCTTGCCACCCGCTTCATCCTCGCCATGTCTCAGGGTTGAACGCATGACTTGGCTCCACCCATTCCTCAAAAAGCTCCGCGCCGTCGCACACCGAGTGCGCACGTGGCCTTATTTGGGACGCTCCGCCTTTTCTCTGGGCCTCTTGGTCATGTTGCTTCTAGCCGCCTTGGGCCATCATTTAGATCACCCCCCAGAAGTCGCTGGTTATGACATTCAGGCGGGCAAACTCGTGGCTCAGCAAGGGGTTGGCCCTGCGGGGTGGGTACTGCGCACCGTCTCATTGGTCCTGCCTTACTTAGATACCTGGATACTCGTCGGCGGAGCTGTTTATCTGTTCATTCTCCTGCGCCAATGGGGAAACCCACCTAAACTCGTGTTTCCCACCTGGGTAGCGGCTATTTCCGTCGCTGCCTGGGCCATCAGCTCAGACATTGCCCATCAGCTCGGCTCCATGCAGATGACCGAAATGGGAGAGCCTCTGTCCATGGCCGCTTATTGGGTCAAGATGGTCATGATCTACGTAGCGTGCATCTGCGTGCCACTGCTGATCCAGTATTATGTGCGTAGTTATGCCCTAGAGCGCTACACTCTGCGCACTTTTTTAGCACCTCTGGTTTTCTGCTTCGTCGCCTTTTGCTCCCTCTGGATCATCATGGATCTGCTGGATAATTTGAAGGAGTTTCAGGAGGCTCACTCGGGCCTGGGACGGGTGATCAAATTTTACTTCAGTGTGGTGCCCTTCATTTTTGTCTCCGTCATGCCCGCGTCCCTCCTGCTGGCGGTGCTCTACACCCTGACCAAAATGTCCCGGGCCAATGAGATCGTGGCCATGCTCAGTGCGGGCCGCAGCGTGAGCCAAATCTTACGCCCCATTTTTGTCGTGGTCATCACCGTGTCGGTCATGAGCCTTTGCGCCAATTATTACTGGGCACCACGGGCCGAGGGAAATCGCGAAGCTGTCATGCAAGCTCTAGGGGCTCGGCAAAAGGATTCCATCATGGCCTCCTCGGTCCTTTATCGCGATCCCATCACACATCGCGTCTGGTACATGTCCACCCTTCCCTTCTCCCTGCGTGGCGAACGACTCCGTGGCGTGCAGGTGCGTGAGGTAGCAAAAGGTGGGCAATTAACGCGCGTCATCCATGCTGACTCTGCCATGTGGTGGCCCGGCGGGCTGTGGCGCTTTTACGATGGCAAGGAAGTTCTCTACAATGGTGACCAAGCCACCGAAATCAAACCTTTCCCCAAGGATGCCGAAGGCCACCATTCCATCTCCATAAAGAACTTTGAAGAGACGCCTTGGGGCATGGTCAGCTATGCCCTCAAGCCCGACTACATGGGCGTGCCGGAAATCATTTCCTACCTGAAAGCCCACCCGAAAGATACCAAGGCCAAGTTGGCCCCTTTTTACACCCATTTCTATCAACGCTTTGCCCTGCCTTGGCAGAGTTTTGCCTTGGCACTAGTCGCGGCTCCACTCGGCATTGCCTACTCCAGACGTGGCGCGGTGGGCGGCATTGCGGGTTCCATTTTTATCTTTTTTGCCATCCTTTTCCTCAACAACCTCTGTCTGAATTTGGGTAAAGGAAATCACCTGCCACCTTGGTTCAGCCCCTGGATTCCACACATTTTGTTCGGCATTTTGGGCGTTGTTTTACTGCATTACCGCTCTCAAAATAAAGATCTGCCAAGGCTCTCACTCGGCTTGTTTTCCAAACGCAAAGCCCAGGTCGCTAGGCCCCGCAATGCCAAAGCCGCTTCTTAACCTGACCCGTCACATCCAATGATTCAAAATTGGTCCATTCGCACACGCTCTCATCAATGTGCCCAGTCTGGCCGTCCTTTTGAAGAAGGAGACGTCTTTCACACCGCCATTTACTTTGACCCAGAAACCGGTGGTTACCTGCGCCGAGATGTCAGTCTGGCTGCCTGGAAAGCAGAGTTGGCTGAGCGTACTCCCATTGCCTACTGGCGCACGACCTACTCGCCACAAGTCGTTGAACAACGCCCAGAAGTGACCAGTAAGGAAAGCGCCATGGCCCTGCTGCAACGCTTTGTCGAGGAAGACGAACCGCAAACCGAAGATGCCCGTTACATTCTGGCCCTCATGCTGGAGCGTAAACGCATCCTTAGCCCCACGGCTAGCAAGGAGACCGAACAGGGAAAGATGCTCTTTTACGAGAACAAAAAGACCAGTGAAGTCTTCATGATCCGCGATCCTGAATTGCGATTGGACGAACTGGCCCAAATGCAAGATGAGGTGGCCATGCTCCTCGGTTTTGGCGGGCCTGCGGCAGAAGCCGCAAAGTCAGTCGGCATGAAATTCAGTCCCGACGGCAAGCTGGAAAAAGTCACTTCCACCGAACCCACTGAGGCCAAAGACGAATCGACTGCTGAAGCAGCGACCTCCCCTACGGAATCTGAATCAGCACCAGAAGCCAATCCCGACCTGCCTGAGACCGAATCGGCCTCAAGTGAAGAGACCCCTAGCGAAGCTTGAGATTAAGGATTGCTCACGGAGCCATCCCCTCCATCTCCAGCTTTTAAGCTGGCCACCAGACGCTGGATGCCATCGCGTGCAAATTCACTCGGCGGATAAAGACGACGTGCTTTCAGATACCACGCAATAGAGGAACCCGTCTGCTTGCGCTGCTCATGCTGCTTGGCTTTCTCGATGGCGCTGACAAATTCACTGGCTTTGACACTCAGTTCAGAGCGCAACTTGGTGATCTCAGGATCATCAGGGAATTTTTGATACTCGCGCTCGATCGCTTCCCAGGCTCCAAAGCTGTTGCCATTACGGGCGGCTTCGCCGGCGGCATGCACCACCATGTTCACACGGTTCATGTCGGTAAGCACCTGCTTGAGTTGCTCCTGCCTCACGGGGTCATTGATCGCCGAGGCTAAGTAACGTCCTTGGTCATTGAAGATCTGTCGGAAGTTCCGCTGACTGAACAGCCGATCCAAGTCCAGCAAAGCCTGCGCCTGCACATCGCTGTTTTGGCCAATCATGTTGGAAACCTCACGCAGCTTAGGATTCGTAGGCCAAATCTCTGCCGCCCCTTTGAGTTCGGCACCCACCCCAGCCTGATCACCCCTCACCGCCGCCGCACGGGCAGCCG
>JAOZVT010000791.1 GCA_025869455.1 Prosthecobacter sp. | reverse complement strand
AGCGACGACCCAGAAAGCTCAATTGCGCTTAGATACAGCCGCCGCACTGAAAATTGGCGGTGGGCGCGGCTCAGCCATCTTGCTGGAAAAGCCTGAGCAAAGTTTGTTGTTCCAGGTTGTCTCTGGGGCGCATGAAGAGATCCCGCAAATGCCTTATAAGCGTGGACCTCTGGACTCTGCTCAAATGTCGCTGTTGAAACAGTGGATCGCAGAAGGGGCGAAAGCACCCGCTAACGAGAAACCCAGCGATGATCGCCACTGGGCTTACATGGCACCGAAAAAGTCGGCAGATCTTAAACTGGGGCAGGGGATCAACCCGATAGATCATTTCATTCATTCACGCCTTACAAAAGACGGTCTTGTTCCCTCTGCGGCGGCTTCGCCAGAAACCTTGATCCGTCGACTGTATCTGGATCTGACGGGCCTGCCCCCTTCTCCTTCTGAAGTAGCCAAATTCTGCCAAGAATCCCACAACGCGAAGACTGTAGATGAGATCAATATTGAGTGGGTTGATAAACTCCTTGTTAGTCCTCATTATGGCGAACGCTGGGGGCGTTGGTGGTTGGATCAGGCACGTTATGCAGATAGCAATGGTTACAGCATTGATGCACCGCGCAGCATCTGGCTCTATCGAGATTGGGTCATCAAGGCTTTGAATGCCGACATGCCTTTTGATCAATTTACCATTGAGCAACTCGCGGGTGACATGCTGCCAAATCCCACCCAGGATCAAATCATCGCCACAGGCTTTCATCGCAATACTCAGATCAATCAGGAAGGCGGCATTGATAAAGAGCAGTTTCGTATCGAATCCATCTTTGATCGAGTGGCTACGACAGGCACCGTTTGGTTAGGCCTAACCATTGGTTGTGCGCAATGTCACGATCACAAGTTTGATGCCATCAGCCATGAGGAATACTATCAGTTCTTTGCTTTTCTCAATAACCAGGATGAACCGACCTTGACGGTGCCTGATCCTAGCTTGGATAAACCAGCTTTGGTGGCCCAACAAAAAGCGCTTCAGAAGGAGGTTTCTCACTATATTGAAAAGCATCAGGAGGCTTTCTCTAAATGGGAATCAGAATTGCCAGATGAAAGCCGTAAGAAGTTTAACAAAGAGCAACTGACGGCCATTAAAATCGAAGCAGAGAAACGCAGTTTCTCCCAAAAAAGAACCCTCTTTACGGCTGGACCAGGAGCAGCCGACCAGACGTATCGTTCTCTTAATGAGCGCCTGAACGTAGTGGATAAAAAGCTCAAAGCTGGCCTGACCACCTTGGTCATGAAAGAGCTTCCCGAACCGCGTAAAACCACCCTGTTTATCAAAGGTGACTTTACCCGCCCATCGACTGAGATGATGCCCGCAGTTCCTGCCGCTTTACATGATCTGAAAGTGGCCAATCCAAATCGCCTGGATCTCGCTAAGTGGCTGGTCAGTCGGGATAATCCCCTCACGGCACGAGTCATCGTGAACCGCATCTGGCAGCAGTATTTTGGGCACGGATTGGTAGAAACCGAAAACGACTTTGGCACCATGGGTAGCCTTCCCACACACCCAGAGCTTTTGGACTGGCTCGCAGTCGAGTTCATGGAAAGTGGGTGGAGCCTGAAACACATGCATCGTCTCATCGTCACCAGTCAGACCTATCAGCAATCCAGCGTGGTGGATCGTGCCTCAAAAGGCCAAATAAACGATCCCAACAATCAACTCCTTTGGCGGCAAAATCGCCTGCGGCTGGATGCGGAGATTGTGCGTGATGTCGGTCTCTCCGTCAGCGGTTTGTTAGAACCTCAGTTAGGCGGACCTCCCGTATATCCTCCCATCCCGGAAGGCGTGCTCAGCCTTGGCCAAGTCAAGCGTACTTGGCCCCTCAGCAAAGGCGCAGATCGTTATCGTCGGGGGCTTTACACCTTCGTTTTCCGTGCCACCCCACCGCCGGGGCTCAGCGTTTTTGACGCACCGGATGGCTTCAGTACCTGCACCCGTCGTCTGCGTAGCAACACACCACTTCAAGCCCTGACCTTGCTTAATGACACCTCCTTCGTCGAGTTCGCTCAGGCATTGGAAAAGATCGTCCAAAAGGACGGACTGGACATCGCTTTTCAGCGTTGCACTTCACGGCTTCCGACAATCGAAGAACGAGCCACCCTGAGCCGACTCCAGCCTCAAGAAATCGCCCGGGTTCTCCTGAATTTGGACGAGACCATTACCCGGGAGTGAACCCTCAGAACTGTTGAGGCAAAGGCCTCTTCATGAGGTCTGTGAAAGGTCCATTTCCATGCTGATATTGCACCGCTGATAATGCGGCTTTTCATCCAGCGTTTCTTGGAAGCCCAGTTTCCGATACAAGCGGATGGCGGATGCCAGTGAAGTATTGCTTTCTAGAAACATCCGGGCCATTCCACAGGCTCTTGTTTTCTCAATAGCCGCTTGTCCCAAAAGCCATCCGACACCCTTGCCCTGGACAGAGGGGGATACCGCCATTTTAGCCAGTTCATAGGTCTGCGCATCATGCGGGATCAAAGCACACACCCCGACGGCTTCGCCATCATGGACTGCGACTAGAATATGGCCACCTACACCGAGGATGTTTTTTTCCGGCTCATTGAGGACACGACGGTCAGCTTCCACAATCTCGAAATAAGCCGTGATCCATTCTTCATTCAGGCGTCTAAACGCCTGGGCATACATAGTCTCGTACGGGACTATGCGGATGCCCTCGACTTCACGGGTTTTCTTTTGCTGATGCACGCGATGATAAAAAGATTCACGTTGAAGTGCGCTCTCAAATACGCTCGAAGCCAGTTACAGATCATTTGTATAAAGGCCTTCCATTCACACCATTTCTGGTACCGCAAAACCTTCGCGATATTCCCTCTTCAGCAGGGCAAGCGCCTCTGGCGTGGCGGTTTCACCAATGAAGGTTTCTTTGGCTTCATCAATTTCCAGCATGGGCCCCACACGGAGTTCCCCAGGTTTCAGCGTGACTTCATTGGCCTTTAAGTGGGCCGGAAGATCTTCGATCACTTCTTGCCACGGGTGGTAGTCCTTGAGCCGTGCCTTGGCCATGTCCAGATCACCACTTTGGCCGAGCCGCCAGGAGATGTTGCCCAAATGGCACCAAGCGCTGGAGTAGTGAATCTGTTCGATCTCAGCTTTGAGGTCGCTGCTTTTACGTGAGCGTACCGCAGCGATGAAATTAGCTGCGTGGGTGCTGCCACCATCACCTTTGAACTTCTGAATGACCTTCCCTGAAGGATCATGCGCGGAACCGCCACCACGGCCACCTGCATAGTAGCCGCCTTCGCATTCGATGATCATGAAGGCGCTGGAACGACGGCGCATGTAAACATCCGCTGCCTTCATACCTTTTTGACGTGGCAAGTTATGCACGTCCATGATCACAGGAACAACACCTGTGTCATAGTAGAGGAAATGAGTGTTCGGGGTTTCTCCCGCATCATCCCAGCCAAAACGACCACCACCCGCCAACACACGTTTAGGGAGGGCTATCTTATCGCGGAAAACGACGTTGCGTAGATCATCCAGAATATGCGGTCCCCAGTTGCCCAATTCGCCGTTGCCAGTATTCCAGTTCCAATGCCAGTCGTAGTGAAATTTCTCCCGCAAAATGGGTTCATCTTTGGCTGGGCCTAACCAGAGATTATAATCCACCGTGGTGGGTGGTGTCAGGGGAGTGTCGCGTTTGCCGATGCTGGCACGCATGCCGTAATGATTGCAGCGGACGTATTTCATTTGACCCAGTACCCCTGAGTCCAGGTAGGCTTTCAACTCATCATGAAAAGGATCACTGCGCTGCTGAGTGCCACCTTGCACAATGCGGTTGTATTTGCGGGCAGCATTGACCAGTTGGCGACCTTCCCAGATGTTGTGTGAAATCGGTTTTTCCACATACACATCCTTACCCGCCTGACAGGCCCACACTGCGGCCAGTACATGCCAGTGATTGCCTGTGGAAACGATGACGGCATCAATGCTCTTGTCATCCATCACATGCCGCAGATCCTGTGTTGTTTTAGCGTTTGGGAAAGCTTCTTTGGCTCGGTCCAGTGCGGCGGTGTCAGGATCACAGAGGTAGGCGATTTCCACCCCTGGCACTTTGGACATTCGCTTCGCGTTTCCTGTGCCCTGGCCGCCTAGACCAATGGAGGCCACGCGAATCGTCTCATTGGCACCCAGCACACGTGAAGCCGAAAGCGCTGTTGTTGCGAGTACGGTCTGGCTGAGAAATTGGCGGCGGGTCCTTGAGGCGCTGGGTACATTCATGACATGTTTTTATAAAACGAACGGGCAAGGGACAACACAAAAAAACCCGCCCAGGGAAAACCTGGGCGGGTCTTGAAAAGCGAAAGAAGACTTACAGTTTCTTCACGCGGAAGCTGCGGAAGCCAACGGGGTCATTGTGACCTGCAAAGCCGATGAAGCCGCTGGTTTTATCCAGCCCCTTCGGTGTCTGTTTAGGGTCCAGATGGCTGCGGTCCACTTCGCTGAGGTCCGCATCCAGAATCTTGGTGCCATTCAGAGTCACCGTGATTCGCTGACCTTTGACGGTCACTTCCTGGTAGTTCCATTCACCCACCGGACGCAGGTAACCGTGCTTAGCACCAATCAATCCATAGACTGAACCGTGATACTGATACTCCTTCAGCCCAGGCTTACCTGCCGCAGCGGTTTTAGCATTGTAGCCATCGCTATCAATCACCTGAAGCTCCAGACCTTCCCAGGCGGCATTGCCTTCCAGGGGTGCACGCAGGGCGATTCCGTTATTGCCTGCTGGAGGCAAAATGAATTCCGTGCGGATCACGCAGTCACCGTATTCTTCTTTGGTGAGCAGGTTGCCGCCTTTGCCGACCTTGCAGTAGATGGCGCCGTCCTTCATCTCGTAGTTGTCCACGGCACCCTGCCAGTTGCTCAGGTCCTTGCCATTGACCATCTCTGTGAATCCTTTTTCATCTGCAGCCAGAGCTTTGTCAGCTTCGGCATGCGGGATCTCGCGGATGTAAACATTGCGCCAGCGGATCTCACTGCCGTGGGTTTGTAGCTCGATAGGGCCTTTGCCATAAACAGGGTCCTTCATGAAGCCGGCAGGCAATTTGGGAGCAGGAGCGCCTTCTTTGGGTTTCACATAGGCCAAGTAACCAGCCTTTTTGTTAGCGAAGAAGTTTTCTAGGACCGCATTGTCCACCACCTTCTCACCATTGAAGATCACCGTCACACGCTCACCGATCATGGTGATCTTGAAGCTATTCCATTCACCCA
>JAOZVT010000790.1 GCA_025869455.1 Prosthecobacter sp. | reverse complement strand
CAGCCGCCAGCATCCCAGAGGTCCAGAGCACTCTGGACATACTCCTGCATTCCATTGGGTAAGGAATCAATGAAGCTGGCAAGCAACGGAAACATGAAAGGCATGTAGGGCTAGGTGAAGATCAGACAGCAGGTGCTGTGATAGGACGCAGACCCATCGGTTCAGACTCAGGGGCCGCTGGCGCTGGAGTTGGCCGCGCAGGTGCTGGAGTCGAGCCAGCAGAACCACCGCTCGCATCCTTGGCGTTGCGATGATTCATGATCCGCACACCCAGCTTCTCCATGTCATCCATCGCAGCTCTTGCCAGACGGGCCAAATAGGCCGCCATGAGCAAACAAGGAATAGCGGTGATAAGCCCCCACTCCGTCGTTATAAGTGCTTCCGAAATCCCGGAGGAGAAAGTGGACGCATCCGAGGTACCAAAGACGGTGATCAGCTTGAAGGTATTGATCATCCCCGTCACCGTGCCTAACAATCCGAGCAGAGGCTCCACCGCCGCCGCGATCTTGATGAACGGAATGTAAGAGTTCAGCCGTGTGCGTGCATCCAGCACTCGTTCAAACATGGACTCCTCCATCATGGAAGCCGGGTCTGTGTAATGCTTGACCGTCGCCGAAAGCATCTTGCCCACCGGGCCGCCGATCTTCTTGACCACCGCTTCCGCTTTTTGCGGGCTGCCTTCATCCAGATGTTTGAGCAATTCCGTAACCTGCTTGTAGCTCGGACGTTTCACGCGAATGAGCTGCAACCACTTCAGCACACCAACCAACATAGCCACGAGACCAATAATCACGATGGGCCACATGACAGGCCCGCCTTTGCGGATCTCATCCATCGTGGTCATCTTCGTTTCTTCCACCTTGAAGGCAGAGCCACGAGTCGAATCGATCGGCAGTTTGCCCTCACTTGCGGCAATGGTCGTGCGAATGTTCTCTGGGTCCATCGCTTCTGGCAGAGTCAGGATCGCAGGCTCATTCGAATTCAGGCGCATGTCGGCCAGACCTTTGTGCTTGCCATCATTCCCAGCAAAGAAAGCCAGAGGCCCCATCACCAGGAACTTGCCTTCAGAAACCACACCACTTTTACCTTCGACAGCGCTGCCGTCAAAGATGACCCCGCCCACAGATTCCTCCAGCCGATCCATGGCCAGATTCAGCAGATCCAGGCGTGCCTGCAACTTATCTTGGGCACTTAGATTGCCATTGTTAGCCGCGTTTTTCTTATCGGTGATGGTCTTGCCATAACGCTGCACTTCAGAGATGTGGATGCGCGTTTCGAAATTGCGGATGAACTCATCCAGAAGATTGGAAATGTAACTCGTCTGATCTTCCTTACCCTTGATTTGGGCCTTCAGGTTCGTGATCTCCAGCGTGCGGCTATCACTGATGCGCAGGATACGATCGTATTCTTTGCGGGCTTCGATGATCTTATCATCCAGCTCATTGAGCTGTTTGGTCAGCGGTACTTTTTCGATTTCGATCTGCTTGCGCGTCTCAGACAACTGCTTGGTCGCAGTGTCCAGACGTTCTTGGAAATCTTCGGCCACATTCGCCAGCGGAGCGCTGGTTTGGGCCAGCAGCGGGCTGGTCAAAGAGAGGGCCAGGAGGAGACTCAGGGAGGAGGCTTTCATCAGGAGAGAAAATTCAGATCAGAGAGTTCAGCGGACCTTTACAGGCAGGGAGACGAAACCCGCCACTTTGTCGCCCTTATTCATGGCGATCACTTCATCCACCAGGGCAGCCACTTTAGGATCTTCCACCGCTTCCCAGCCATTCGGCCCCGGGATCAGCATGCCCCCCACATCAGCGGTTTCACCACTGCCAGCAAAGTAACCCGCAGCTAGGCCAAAATAAATCACCCGCACTTCCAGCTCCCGCCCATCAGAAACTTTCCGGCGCTCATTGATCACCGTCACATCTCCATGAAACTTATTCACCGCGTTGATCACGATGAGACAATTGACGAAGCGTTCCCCGATGCCGGACTTGATGTCTTCCGGTTTCAGTTCTAGCTTTGGCAGGCGCTCATACTGGCCCTTGATCTGATTTTGCAGAAAGGCTGGCAACATAGGCCACAGCTTATGAACCCGCTCTTCCAGCTTCACGATGGATGAGTTCTGCAGGTCTTGGGTTCCTTGCAGCTCTTTATCCTTCGCATCCAGCTTTTCACGCTCCGTCGTATTCGTCGTGATCGTCTTCTGCTGCTCGGCGGTCTTTTCCGTCAGTTCCTTCATCTGAGCCTGCAACAGGGCGACCCGACTACCGATGACTTCCTTACCCAGCTTCCAGTCGGAATCCTCTTTGGCCAGGAGCTTTTGAGTCTCGTAGTACTTGTTTAACAACTCACGCGAGAGCGCGAGATAATCTTTTGTAGCCGTGGAGGCAGGTGCCTGGGCAGAGGCTGGGGCAGCCGCGAACAGGCAGAGGGCGAGGGCGAAAAGACAGCGATTCATATCATGAGCTCCCGTCAGGCACATGCTGAAAAGGAGGCCAAGATAGGTGCCGGAGACCGACGAAATCCAAAGATGATTAAGGTGACAAAACAGTCACAATGGAGACTGGCGTGTCACTTCACCCAGGAGCAGCCTAGCGGTGTTCTGAAACGTTTTCGTCAGATGCGCAGTCACGCCAAGCCAGCGCCCTTTTTTTGCACGACGTCAGACTCACATATTCCAGCCACATCGGCATAGATGTAGCGTAAGATTCACCACCCCTATTCAAAGAAATTCCGACACCACACAAAAAATAAGTATTTAAAACACCCATTATTATATCGTCATACTTCTATTCTGAAGTTCCTACAATGCCTTGGCACTGAAACTGTTTCATTGCTTGAACCCTCCGACACGGCGATGAAGGAGTCTCCAGCCGAATGCCCAACCCGTCGTCAGATTTCATCTCCCCAGTGCCCCCTCGCGCCAATTCCCAACAGCAACAGCAGCAACAACAAACGTTGTTAGCACCCGAGGTGTGCCTGGGAAACTACCGCCCCATGCCGGGAGTGTTTGATGAAATGATGACGGCTACTGGCGAATTGCGCCCGCATTGGAAGACTTTCGGCAGCTTTTTAGGCCAGTGTTCTGAGGCCGACTTCAAACAGCGGGCGGAAACCATCCAGCGCCTGCTGGTGGATCATGGTGCCACCTACAACATCTATGACGATGCGTAGGGAAACAGCCGCCCCTGGATGCTGGACGTGCTGCCCTTCATCGTCGCCGAAAAGGAATGGAAAGGCATCCAAGAGGGCCTGGACCAGCGTGGTCGCCTGCTCAACGCCATCCTCCAAGATCTCTACGGCCCGCAAAAGTTAATCAGCAGCGGCTTGCTGCCACCTGGGATCGTCCAGGCAAATCCAGGCTTTCTGCGCCCCGTCATGGGCGTGAACCCTCCCGGCGGACGCTTCATATTCTCCCTCGGCTGTGATCTGGTGCGCCATGCAGGGGGCGGCTGGCGTGTCCTCGCAGACCGTGCCCAGGCTCCCAGCGGGCATGGCTACACGCTGGAAAACCGCATCGTCATGTCGAACGTCTATGCGGAGGAGTTCAATGCCTCCCGCGTACGCCGTCTGGCCAATTACTTTGAGATGAAGCGGGAAATGCTCCGCTCCCTGGCCCCGAAGCACCGTCATGGGGAACCAGGCATCCTCATGCTGACCCCAGGGCCATTCAATGAGACCTACTTTGAGCATTCCTTCCAGGCACGCTACCTCGGCTTCCCCCTCGTGGAAGGCGCTGACCTAACGGTGAGAGATCGGAATGCCCAACTCAAAACCCTGGAAGGCCTCCGCCGGGTGGAGGTGATGGTGCGTCATGTCGATGACGTTTTCTGTGATCCTCTGGAACTCAATTCCGGCTCCTTGCTCGGCACTCCCGGCCTCCTTGAAGCCTGGCGCAGCGGTAACATCGCCCTCGCCAATGGTCTGGGCACAGGCGTTATCGAAACCCCGGCCCTGCACCCTTTCATGCCCGGCTTATGCCGCCACATCCTGGGAGAAGAACTGAAACTCCCCTGTGTGCCGACGTGGTGGTGTGGCCAAAAGCGTGAACTCAACATGGTGCTGAACCAGCCGGACCGCTGGGTGGTCAAGCCCGCCTTTGTCCGTGGCTCCCGGGATCCCGTTTTCATCAAAGACCTGGAAAAAGAGCAGAAAACCCGCCTGCTAGATACCATCCGCGCAGCTCCGCATGAATGGATCGCGCAGGAAGTCCTAAGCCTCTCCACCACCCCGACCTGGACCGGCACCAAGATGGAGCCCCGCTCCCTGGTCTGGCGCTCCTTCGCCATCGCCAACGGAGATCGCTTTGCCACCATGCCCGGCGGCCTAGCACGGGTCAGCCCAGAGCCTCAACGCTGGCTGGTGACCATGCGCAGCGGCGGCATCAGCAAAGATACCTGGGTGTTGGGAGACGGAACGGAAGACACCGCCTTCGGCCATCTCACCCAGCAGCCGGTGGTCATCCGCCCAGCGCGCCCGCCCAGCGGCGTGCCCAGCCGTGCCGCAGATCATCTCTTTTGGTTAGGCCGTTATGCCGAACGCCTGGAACTCACCATCCGCATGGCACGCGTCATCATGCAACGCCTCGCCAGTGAACGCGGCTTAGTACAAAGTCGTGAAGCCCAAAGCTGCGCTGCCCTCATGGTAGAGATCGGCCTCTTGCCCAAAGGCACCATCACCCTGCGGGATCACCTGCAAGCCTTGCTGCAAGATCCCAAGCGGGATGGCAGCGTGCCAGACCTGCTAGGCCGACTGCGCTTCAATGCCTCCGCTGCACGCGACCGTCTTTCGGACGACATGTGGCGTTTGTTTAACCGCATAGATCGGGATGCACGCCTGCCTGCCGGAGCCTTCAGCCTATCGGCAGCCCAAAGTTCACTCGATACCCTGGTGCTAGACCTCGCCGCCATCAGTGGCATGCAGCAGGAAAACATGACGCATGGTCACGGCTGGCGCTTCCTGGAAATCGGTCGCCGTCTGGAGCGCGCCACCATCATCCTCACCCTCTTAAAAGGCACGGTCGCACAAGCACCCGAAGATGACAGCATCCTCAGTCCCTTGCTGGAAATCTGTGACAGCACCATGACCTACCGCCGCCTCCACTACTCGCGCCCCATCTTGGCTCCAGTGCTGGATCTGCTCATGCTCAATGACGTCAATCCGCGCTCCGTTGCCCACCAACTCGCGGTCCTAGGACGTCAGGCAGCTCAGTTGCCCATTGATCCCACCATGACCACTGGCATGCCTGAAAAACACCAGACAGATGTTCTCCTTTCAGACCTCGGTGCC
>JAOZVT010000789.1 GCA_025869455.1 Prosthecobacter sp. | reverse complement strand
ATTGCGGTCATGAGTAAAGTAGAGAGCTAAAGCTGCGCGGTTATAGAGCACAATGGAGGCCTTTTGCCATCATAAGCTGATGTAAACCTCAGGAAAACCCTTTGAAAAAGCCTAAAGCTGTAAAGGTTGTGTCACGGGCAATGTCTTCCACGCTTTGTCCCCGTAGAGCTGCCACAGCCCGGGCTGTATCCGCCACAAAGGCTGGTTCGCATCGCTGACCGCGATGCGGCACGGGGGCCAGATAAGGCGCATCTGTCTCCAGCATGTAATGCCCCGCAGGAACCGTGCGCACAGTTTCACCCGCCGGCCCTGGATTCTTAAAGGTGACAATGCCCGTGAAGGAAATCAGGTGCCCTGCGTCTAGCAAGGGCTGGGCCTGCTCCAGTGTTCCAGTGTAGCAGTGAAAGACCCCGCGTAGGCGGCCGCTATACGGCATAACAATGGCCGTGAGGTCCTCCCAGCTTTCGCGATTGTGCAGCACCACGTTCAGGCCCAGCTCGACGGCTAAGTCCAATTGCAGACGCAGGCACTGAGCCTGATGTGCCTTCCAGGCTGGCAGGTCAAAGCCCTCGGGAGGTGCATGAAAGTAATCCAGGCCGATTTCGCCAATGGCGGCGACTTTGGGATGCTGGGCCAGTTCACGCAATTCCGCGATCCAGGTCTCTCCCGAAACGCTATCCACATCGCAGGGATGAATACCCACCGCCACGCGCACATCCGGCTCGTTTTCTGCGATGCTTAGCAGCTTGCGGGCATTCGCCAAATCCGTCGCCGGGGCCAGCATCCGCGTCAAACCCGCCGCTCGCGCCCGTTCCAGAATGGCAGGCAGATCGTCATCGAACTTATGGCTGCCCAGATGCGTGTGAGTATCGAAAAACATGAGGTCTCATAGCTGGCGAAACCAGGAGGTGCAAGCTGAGCATGTGGCGATGACAAAACGAAGTTTTGTGGGAGGTTTCTGAGTGTGCTTAGTCTTCGTGGCCTGCTCCCGAAGTTCGAGCCAGTTTTTATGAGAGTCCTGGGTGTGCTGGCGGTTTATTTGCCACGCGTCTATTCACAAAAATGAATGAAAGGAATGCATCATCCTTTCTTTACAAAGTATAGTCATGCAGCGCCTGTGTGGCCTAGTCTTCCTGCCTTTTCTTTTTCTTGATGAAAGCTTCTTTTGCATTTCTTACCGTCCTTCTTTTTTCTGTCTTCAGCCGTGTTCAGGCAGAGGAGCCAAAGGCAACTCTGGAGGCGAAGATGAATGACGCGTGGGAGGTCGCCTGGGGGCGTTTTTATCAGAAGGATGTGCAGACCTTCATGGATTACCTGAGCAGCTATGAGCCGGGGAAAGAGCAGGCACATTTGCCCACGGCTGAGGAGGTGGGGCGTCAGTATCCGAACCCTTGTGGTTACAGCACAGGGATGGAAGATGGCATGATCTTGGGCGGGGCGATGCTGAGCCTGATTTGCGATCGTTTTGCGGTAACGGGAGAGGCAAGTTTGAGCGAACGTGCGGCTGAGGTTTTTGCGGGCATGAGCCGTTGTGCCACGGTGCATGGAGTGCCGGGATTCGTGGCCAGGAATGTTTGTCCCGAGGACCAGAAAAGTGTCTATATCAATTCTTCGCGGGATCAATACACGCACTTTGTGCATGGGCTGTGGAAGTATTATCACAGCCCATTGGCGGATGAGGCGACGAAGGTGGAGATTCGCAAAATTCTGGCGGCAGTGGCGGATCGTATGATTGAGTTTGTCATTCCTGCCAATGATTATGATTTTTGTCGGGCGGATGGAAAGAGATGTCCGCTGGGCATTTGTCGCATGTGGAATGTGCAGGCTCACGAAGCGGCTCGACTGCCGATGATCTATGCGGCGGCCTGGGATGTGACGGGTGATGAACGTTACAAGCTGGAATGGCGCAAGTATGTGGCGGAGGCCGTGGCACAATCGGCCAATCCAGATAAAAACAAACCAGCCTATGCACTCCTGCAGATGCAGGCTTCTCTGGAATTGCTCTATGACTTGGAGCCGGACAAGGAACTGAAAAGCACCATTGCCACCACCATGCAGCATGTGAGTTCTCTGGCGGAGCGGCGTCTCAGTTACACGCTGAAGGGACTGGCTAAAAAGAGTCCTGAAGAAATGCGGATGCTGGGGCCTGACTGGCGTCTGGTGAAGGAGTGGAAGGATCAAAAGGGCTACCTGAATCCGCAGTGGGGACCGTATCGTGAGGTCTGGCATCTGATTCGTGAAGCGGGAGAATCGGCGCTGATTTCTTTGATGGTGGAGGATCCTCAAATGACGGACGAACAAAAGCAGCAACTCCAAGCGGTGATCCTACAAAGCGACTATCTGCATAACTCTAGCTGCGGTATCATTTTCCATCTTGCCGCGTATTGGAAAGCTCGCCGTTTTCAGGCGTTGTAGCTGAATGCAGGCTAGCTGTGCAGGGGAGTTGTGATGTCTAAAGCGGTTCTCTGAAGGCTCATGATCGTGGTGATGCAAGAGAGTTCTGTGAGCGTCGTTCTCATGGGTTCCATGCGCGTATTTTTTTCTCTCCTTTTCACAACTCTCGGACTGCTGACAGCCTCAGCGGCGGATAAACCCAATGTGGTGTTCATCTTGGCAGATGACATGGGGTTTTCAGATCTGGGCTGTTATGGGGGCGACATTGCGACACCCAATATGGACTCACTGGCGACGAATGGGCTGCGGTTTACCCAATTTTACAATACGGCCCGCTGCTGGCCGACCCGGGGGGCGCTGATGACGGGCTATTATGCGCAGGAGATTCATCGCGATGAGTTGCCTGGGTTAGGTGGCGGTGGTCGTGGGGTGCGGCAGCCTTGGGCGCGACTGTTGCCTGACTTTCTAAAGCCTGCGGGTTATCGCAATTATCACAGTGGCAAGTGGCACATTGATGGGCCTGTGCTGGAGGCCGGATTTGATCGTTCACTCGATACTCGTAATCAGGGTAATTTCTTCAGTGCTAAGGGTAACTTCGTTGATGATGTGCCCGTCAAGGTGCCAGAAGATGAAACGGGTTATTACACCACCATCGCTGTGGCAGATCATGCCATCGATTGCCTAAAAGAGCATGCCGCGAAGTATGCAGATCGGCCGTTCTTCCATTACATACCCTTCATTGCACCGCACTTTCCCCTGCATGCGTTGCCAGAGGACATCGCACGTTATCGGGACAAGTATTTGCAAGGTTGGGAGGCCATGCGTGAGGCAAGGTTCAAACGTCAAAAGGAGATGGGCATTGTGAATACGGAATTGTCCGCTCTGGAGACGGATGTAGGACCGCCGTATGATTTCCCAGAAGCCTTCAAAATCCTGGGTCCAGGTGAAATCAATCGTCCGCTGCCTTGGGCTGACTTGACGGATGAGCAGCGCCGGTTCCAGGCCACCAAGATGGCCATTCATGCGGCGATGGTGGATCGCATGGATCGGGAGATCGGGCGTATCATTCAGCAGCTCAAGGACATGGGGGCCTATGATAATACGGTCATCTTTTTTGCCTCAGATAATGGCGCGAGCGCAGAGATCATGGTGCGCAACGGCGGGCATGATCCTAAAGCTGCACCGGGCAGCGCGGCCACGTATCTGTGCCTGGGGCCTGGTTTTTCCAGTGCCAGCAACACGCCTTTTCGCCGTCATAAAACATGGGTGCATGAGGGCGGGATCAGCACCCCTTTGATTGCTCATTGGCCCAAAGGTATTTCGGCTCACGGTGAGCTGCGTCAGACACCAGCCCACATGGTGGACATCGTGCCGACGATCCTGGAATTGGCTGGGGTGGAAAAGCCAAAGACCTGGGAAGGCGAGGCTATCCCAGAAGCACCGGGCAAGAGTTTAGTGCCTGCCTTTGCGAAGGATGAAGTTATTCAGCGTGACTCCATTTGGTGGCTGCATGAGGGCAACCGCGCGGTGCGCGTGGGTGACTGGAAACTGGTGGCGGCCAAAGGGGATGCCTGGGAACTCTACGACCTGAAAACAGATCGAGCCGAGGCTCACAATCTGGCCTCTCAAATGCCGGAGAAAGTCAAGGAACTGGAGACCATCTGGCAAAAGCAGACGGATGAATATTCGGAGCTGGCGAAGAAAACAATGGATCTCCAGCCAAAAGCCGCAGCAAAAGGCAAGGGGAAGAAGAAATGAGGAAGGCATTACAAGTCTCAATGGACTGAAATCGTTTCTTTTCAGGTGGGGGGTAAGGAACTGACTTGCTAGTCAGGTCTCTTTTTTGTACAACACGATACCCTCCCTTCGTTGTGCCCCCCCTTCACCGCGTCCTATTTGTTGCTTGGATTCTGATGTTCTTCGCATCGGTGTTGCAAGCCGCTGCCCCTGGCTCAGTTCCGGTGACCCTACGCACCAAGGTCTCAGGGCAGGAGATATCGGTGCCACTTGCGCTGAGTTATCAGCAGGTGGTATTAGAGCGGCGGACAGGCCCAGGGTGGAAGCCAATCGGTGTGCAGTATCCCCGCAGTTTGAATCGGGAAAAAATGCGCAATATCAGTTTTACTCTGCCTGCGGGAGTTTCGCCTGATGAAGTGCGTGTGCAGGGGTATCGCACCCCCAAATTTCCTGCTCGGTTTGTGTATGGGAAGCGTCAATTTGTGCGATCTGAAGCGACAAGCGAGATAGTCCCATCTGGCAGCATGGATCGTCTGAAGGAGATGCCGAAAGAGAATGTATTGACGCCTGCCATGGCCGAAATGACGGGGCCTGACTTGTGGCAGATTGAGGCTAACCAATTATTTTACTTTAATCAGTATCGCGGTTTGCAGATTTTGGACTTGAGTGATCCAACCAATCCACTGCGGACTGGCACGTTGAGATTGCCGCTGGTGGGGCAGCGAATATTTGTCTTGGACCCCACCGCTACGCAGTTGGCCTTGTTAGGCCGTTCCATTGACAAAAAGCATCTTGGGGCGACGACGATTGCTTTGATTCGCATGACGGATGGCGTCCCTACCTTGGTGGGGGATGTGCCTGTGGATGGACTCTTCGTGGATTGTCTCTTGATTGGCTCCAAGCTGCATTTGCTGAGCACAAAGAAAGACGCTGTTTCGGGCGTCAAAACGTTTCTGACAGGAATAGAACTGACGAATTTGGAGAAACCTGAGGCTTTGGAAAAACTAAGTTTTATCGGGGGGCAGCCTTATTTCCAAAGAGAGGGTAATCGGTTGCTAGTGGGAGTGAAAGATGCTGGGCAGACAAGGGTGCATGAAGTGAAGGTGGAGGGGATTTCGGAGGCTACAATTCCTCCGTCTCAAGATGAAAAGCCAAGC
>JAOZVT010000788.1 GCA_025869455.1 Prosthecobacter sp. | reverse complement strand
TCCTCCATGAGCACGAACACCCTGCTCATCATGTCTGGCGCGGCAGCTATGCTGACCTTCTTTCTGGTCCGGGCATTGGTTAACCTCATTGCAGGATTTGGGCTGCTGGCCTTCCTGGCCAACATCACAGGCTGGCAAGCGGGGCTGCTGAGCCTGCTGCCTTCTGGGATCATGGTCTGGCTGAGTGCGATGGTGCTGCGACTAGTCGGCAGCGTGTATGGACTGGAAAACGCCTCCATCCAACAAAGCGGCAAAGGTGAGACGAGTGATTTCGGCGCATGGGTGGAACAACTCGCGCAAAAGATTGACCGCACCTCTGTGGGTCGGCTTGTGGAAAAGCTGGACCCTTATGACCTGCGTGCCACGGCTAACCTTGCGCGCTTATTGATCCTTTGGCCAGATGGACGCGTCTGGCAGCAAATCGCAGCGAAAGGTCCTGACACCGCCAAGGCCCTGAATCATCCTGAGATTGCCGCGCTGGGTCGGGATGAAAAAGTTCGTCAAGCCATCCAACGGCAGGATTTTGCAGGTCTCATGCAATTGCCCCAGGTGGTTAAAGCCGCCAGTAACCCAGAACTGGAACCTTTTCTCAAAGGATTGGCCTTAGAACAGGCGATGGACAACATCGTGTATCAGCGGAAGTAAAAAGAGTGCATTTCGAATGACGAATGTGAAGGGTTTTTACGTCTGAATCACAGACACGATCTCCATTCGCCATCTCTAATGTCTGAAAAAGCCACTTCCCTGCTACCTACGGCGCGTCGCCTGCTCACGTTTGCCCGTGCTCACTGGCGCATGGCTGCGGTGCAGTTTGTGCTCGCCGTCATCGGCACATCTTTGATCATTGTCTTTCCTGGCGTGGTTCAGTGGTTTGTGGATGATCTCATTCCGAACAAAGACATTGTCGGCATTTGGCGAGCTGGCAGCTTGGCTATTGGGGCGTTCTTTTTGCGTGAGTTTCTTTTTTATGTGCGCACCCGGCTGAACAGCGTCTTTGAGCAACGCATGATCTTTGATCTGCGGGGGCAACTCCACCGGAAGATCGCACGCCTGCCCTTGAGTTGGTTCGACCGACAAAGCACGGGAGATATCCTCACGCGCATGGCTGATGATGTCCCTGCCACCCAGCGGGTGATTTTGGAAGGGATTGAGCAAGGGCTGACTTCCATCCTGCAAATCATCATCAGTGCCGTTGTGATGTTTTACACCAACAGCACTTTAGCCCTGATTGTTATGATCCCGACACCCTTCATTGCGGCGGGAGGCTGGCTTTTTGCGCGTTGGATCGCCCCGCGTGCCAAGGTAGCCCGGGAGGCCAGTAGCCACATGAACTCTCTGCTGCATGACACCATCACTGGGATCCGGCAAATCAAGAGCTACACAGCGGAAGAGACAAAACAGGATGACTTTAATCAAGCCAGCCATCAACTGCGCCAAGCTCAACAAAATCTCATGACGGCCTGGGCTGTGTACAGCCCACTCATGGGATTCTTCGGCAGCTTTGGACTTGTACTCCTGCTTGGCATTGGAGCCTATGGAGCCATCCAAGGTCAGCTCACTACGGGCGAGCTTTTTAAATTCATCTTTTTGTTAGGCTTCTTCTTTGAACCGATCGCCCGCCTTCATGGGGTCAATCAAACCATTGTCACAGGCCTAGCCAGTGCTGAGCGCGTTTTCAAAATCCTCGACCAAGAAGGCGAAGAAAATTTAGAGCAAGGTCGCCGACTCACTCAGGTCAAAGGAGCCATTGAGTTCTGTCATGTGACCTTTGGTTATCAGCCTGACAAAGCTGTGGTGAGAGATATTAATCTATGGGTGAAACCTCAGCAAACAGTGGCCATCGTCGGTGCCACGGGTTCAGGAAAGTCCACTTTGTTCCAGTTGCTCACGCGTTTTTATGAGCCTCAAGAAGGTAATATCACGCTGGATGAAGTATCCATCCATGAATACACCCGCGTTTCGCTCAGAGACGCCATCGCTTATGTCACCCAAGACGCCTTCCTTTTTGCTGGAAGTATTCGGGATAATCTCCGGTTAGGCAAAGTGGATGCTAATGATAGTGAAATGTGGCGCGCTTTGGAACAAGCCTGTGCCGATGAATTTGTTAGGCGACATCCAGATCAACTCCAAGCCCAGGTGGGTGAACGTGGGGTCATGCTCAGTGGCGGGGAAAGACAACGCATTGCCATGGCGCGGGCCTTCCTCAAAGATGCCCCCATCTTACTACTGGACGAAGCCACCAGTGCCGTGGATACCAAGTCAGAGCAGCTCATCCAGCAGGCACTCGACACTCTGCGCCAGGACCGCACCTGCCTCGTCATTGCTCACCGTCTCAGCACCGTCGTCAGTGCCGACGTTATCTACGTGATGCGGCAAGGACAGGTGTTAGCTCATGGTCGCCATGAAGAGCTGATTTTGAACTGTCCTTACTACCGTGAACTGGCGAGTCTGGCCTTAGTGTAATGGCTTCCAGAACTCGAATCTACTTATCCAACGCGGCGTAATCAATCGTCCGGAGGCGATGTTTTTTAACGCCCATACGTGGCACACAATCCAGCAAAGCCTGGGTGTAAGGATGCTTGGGAGAACTCAGGATCTCGGCGGTGGAGCCAGTCTCGACGATCTCGCCGCGAAACATAACTGCGACTCGGTCAGCGACACCTTTGATGATACCCAAGTCATGGGTAATCAGGATCAAGCTCATGTTGAACTGCTTACGCAGATCCGCCAGCAGTTCCATGATCTGCTTTTGAATGGTGACATCCAGCGCTGTCGTGGGCTCGTCTGCAATGAGCAGCTTCGGCTGGCAGCATAGTGCCATGGCGATCATGACACGCTGCTGCATTCCACCGCTGAGTTCATGTGGGTAGGCCCGCAAGCGTTTCTCAGGTTCGGTGATGCCCACAAGGTTTAACCAACTGAGAATCTCCGCATCGCGATCGGTGACTTCTGGACGATGCAGGGAAAGAGCTTCGCCAATCTGCGTCCGCACCGTCAAAACTGGGTTCAAGGAAGTGGTCGGTTCCTGAAAGACATAGGCAATCTCCTTGCCGCGAATTTTGCGCAGTTCCTTTTCACTCATCTTCAGCACTTCATGTCCGGCGATGCTGAGATGCTCTGCCGTGATGCGCGCGGGCGGCTCAGGCAATAACCGCGCAAGGGCAAGAGCGGTGGCGCTTTTACCGCTGCCACTTTCCCCAACAATGGCGATGGATTCGCCCTGCTGAAGCTCCAGGCTCAAGCCCTTTACAGCCTGCGTGGGGGGGCCGCCGTGACGACGAAACTCAATCTTCAGGTCGCGGATACTGAGGAGGGAGGACATAAGGAAAGAAATCTACCGTGAACGCGGAAGAATAATGCGGCTCACTACCCACAATAACAAGGCACAAAGTGCGTAAGGCCAAGCCACGAGCAACGGAGCCCAAGGGTCATTGATGACCACACGATAGGCAGCGTGAAATTCATGACGCAAAGAGCCAGCACCTGCGCAGCCATAGGCGACCCACAAACTGAGGCAAAAGGCAGCGCAGGAAAACAAGAAGGACAAAATCTTGCGCAGGTCAGTCGCCATTTGGTTTTGTTTCCAGGCCTGCCAAGGGCTGAGTCCAATGACCAACGAGCCATCGCGAATAAGATCCGCAGACGTAGGGGTGTAGGTTGCAGGAGTCCGTGGGCAGGCGGCGACAATCCCCCACCAGATCAGACCCAGCACCACTGGGGGCCAAAGCAAAAGTGTGAACTGCGCGTCCGATGTGGATTGCATTTTGGGAACCCACGCGGCCAGAGCACCAGGAAGATGAAACGCATCCTCCACCACCCCGAGCAAGGCGATCCCAAACAAGCCGACCAGAAACACTTGGGCATACCAACTCCGTTGCGCCAGTAAACGCCCCGCTAAGAGAGCGGCGGTGAGCGGAACGCTGAGTAAAAAAATAGGCGGCACCCACCACCAAATCGCCTGCGCTAAACGTGCGGTGAAATCCAGGGAAAGGGCGTCTCCCGGCGTCAGCATCAAACTGCTGACAGGTAACCCCAAGTGACCGACCCAAAGGCCGATGAAAGCCCAAATGAGTGCTGTTAGGGAAAACAAGGCCACGCCTTTAGCCGCGAGAATCAAGGGCCAGGCCAGGGTCTTACCCAAAGGCTTCCATAGGGTGGCGATGGCTAAGGATGAAGTCACGCTCAAGATCATCGCCCCTAGAAAAAGGGCGAGGCTGTTGATGAACGGGACAGAGGACATGAGTTTATGATTCCAACACTATTCGTTAGGCAAAAGCATTTGCGGCGACTGGGTGCGACCACGCAAAAGTTCCCGCAAGCTAAGGGGCTGCTGCAAGTCCGGCGCAGGCAACTGAGGAAAGCTAGCTTTACGCAGGCCGAGCTGCTGAAGGTCTCCGAGCAAAGGTAAAACGGGACGCAAACGCATGAGACGATCCTGAACAGCCTGAGCGCGGGTCGGGAGCTGAGCCGTATCAAACTCGGTTGAAAGAGCTTCAAGCAAAAGGTCTAACTGCGGATCTGCCAACTGCGCAAAATTGAGCCCCCCTGACATCTGTTCAGTATGCCAATAAGCCGTCTGATCCCAGGCCAACTCATAATCACGCCCGATCAGCACAGCATCAAACTTACCTGGAGCCAAATAGTCTGACACAAGGTTTTCTGGAGGTACTGAGGTCACGGTGACATGCGCTCCGATTCGCTCCCATTGCTGGGCCAGAAGCTCTGCCAGATGCTCACGCTGGGCATTGCCAGTGGTCACCAAAAGTTCGAAATCCAGTCCCTGTCCGCCTTTTTTTGCCAGACCAGAAACATCTCGTATCCAGCCCGCCGCTTCCAGTTTTTCGCGTGCTGCTGCCAGATCGAAGGTGGGTTCAGTCGCCTTCGGTGAATACCATAGCCCTGGCGTAAAAAGTGCCTCAGCTAAACGTGCCTGCCCATCCAAGCCTTTTTCGATCAGTGATTGGCGATCCAGAGCCAAAGAAAGTGCCTCCCGAACTGGCAGCTCAGATAGACGCGAGGAGCGCATGTTGCATAACAACAAGAGCCGATTGCGCGGAGGGGTCGGATACAGGTTCAGGGTGGGTTCCAGACGCAGTTCCGAATCTTGCCCAGGCCAGATCACATCCAAAGTGCCGGTGGCAAGTGCGACCCTGGCTTGCAGATCTGAGGTGGAAGAAATGACATGCAGGGTGGTGGATTGAGAAGCGTCTTCTGAGGGTGTCTTAGCGACCAAGGTGATCTGCCGCTGGGTATTCGTAGCAACTTGCCATTCACCAGCACCGGGAGGGATGCTGCCATCT
>JAOZVT010000787.1 GCA_025869455.1 Prosthecobacter sp. | reverse complement strand
ACTTTACGCACCGCAATCTGGGAATGGAATGGCCTCTGCACCCCAAGATTCCGCGCCAGAATCAGTGGTACCGTTTCTCCCGGCAGTGCCAGTCTCTAGTTGAACTCCGTCACCCCCTGCGCTTTTCTGCGCGTATCTCCTCTCCCCCAATCTCACACACATGAACTACGACCTCATCGTCATCGGCGGCGGGCCTGCGGGCTACGTCGGAGCCATTCGCGCAGCACAACTCGGTAAAAAAGTGGCTTGCGTGGAAAATGACCGCGCAGGTGGTACCTGCCTGAACTGGGGTTGCATTCCCACCAAAGCCCTGCTGAAAAATGCTGAGCTTTATCATACCCTCACCCACCGCGCTGAGGAGTTCGGTTTGAAGATCGGCAGCGTGGAGTATGACTGGTCCAAGGTCATCGGCCGTAGCCGTGGTGTGTCTGACAAGCTGAACAAGGGCATCGAATTCCTGTTCAAGAAGAACAAGGTGGACTACCTCCGTGGCACCGCCAGCATCCCTACTGAAGGCAAGGTGGAAGTCACCGCCGCAGACGGCAGCAAGGAAACGCACGACGCTGCGAACATCCTCATCGCTACCGGGGCCAAGACCCGCGACATGCCAGGCTTCCCCTTCAATGGCACCACCGTCATCGGCAGCAAGGAAGCCATGACCCTGGAAAAGCAGCCGAAGAGCATCATCGTCATCGGCGCAGGTGCCATCGGCATTGAGTTTGCCTACTTCTTCAACGCCTACGGCACGAAAGTGACCGTGGTGGAAATGATGGGCGATGTGCTACCAGTCGAAGACACCGAAGTCTCCAAGCTGGTCGAAAAAAGCCTGAGCAAGTCCGGCATCCGCATCCTGACCAACACGAAAGTGACCGGTACGTCTGAGGACGGCAAGGGCGTCAAGATCACCGTCGAAGGCGCTGCCAATGAGACTTTGGAAGCCGATGTCTGCCTCGTCGCCATCGGCGTGAAGCCCGTGCTGCCAGGCGGCATTGAGCTGAAATTGAGCGAGCGCGGCTGGTTGCAGACCGACGACCGCTATCAAACCAGCGTCAAAGGCATCTACGGAGCTGGTGACATCATTGGGCCACCTTGGCTCGCCCACGTGGCCAGCTACGAGGCCGTCCAGTGCGTCGAAGGCATGTTCACCAAGAGCAAACCGAAGAAAGTCACCATTTTCCCAGGCTGCACCTACTGCAACCCGCAGGTTGCCAGCATCGGTCTCACCGAGCGTGCCGCCAAGGAAAAGGGCATCAAGTACAAAGTCGGCAAGTTCCCCTACGTGGCCAGTGGCAAGGCGCTCGCCGCTGCTGAGCCGGAAGGATTTGTCAAAATCCTCTACGGTGAACCGCATGGTGAAATCATCGGCGCGCACATGGTCGGCAGCGAAAGCACCGAGATGATCGCCGAGATCGGCCTCGCCATGAACCTGGAAGCCACCTGGGACGAGATCGAAGCCACCATCCATGCCCACCCGACCCTGTCGGAAATGGTCAAGGAAGCCACCGAAGTGGCGAAGGGGCACCCGATCCACGTGTAGCCAAGAATCTCATGAACTCTTTGAGCAGCCCCACAGAAGCAATTCTGTCGGCTGCTCAAACTGTTTTTGGGCGGTTGGTTTGTTACTGTGGGGCCTGTTGGGTGGGAATGATCATACCTGCCATTCCGCAGGCTATTATCGAGGGCGAGCTTGGCGAGCTGGTCTCGATGCTGCTGCAACCATGGCTGATCGTACCCGTGGCATTCGTCAGCTTCTTTTCAGGATTTGGTCTCTTGATCTATCCACTGTGTCTTGCCTTCGCCATCTACTTCATCCGCGAAGAGCTGTCGTTTAAATGGCTGCTACTTCCCATGGGCCTCATCGCTTTCGATACGGCTCTCATGGCCTTTCGCTGGGGGATTCTCTGAACTTGAACTAATTAAAAAAAAAGGGCGGCACGAATGCCGCCCTTTGAATGGAACATTTAGCTTCAGTCTTCCGACTTGGGCTCAGGCAATAAGCAGCCGACAATGAGGCTGATGACGGCAATCGACGTACCCACATAACCTGCGGCCATCGCCACATGAGAGGGTAACAAAGGACCACTGCCTGCCAGCATGGGAGCCACAAAACTGGTGGTCACAAAGGCCATGCTAGTCCCGATCATGCGTCCGCCCACATTCGTGGCAAAGCTGCCACCCGTCCCACGCAGATGCATCGGAAACACCTTCGGCAGATACTCCCCGAAATAGCTAAACTGAGCCACCGTCAACAAGCCGCAAACGCCATAGGCCCACATGAATGTGGGTCCCCCCTGCTCAAAAAACTTGAAGTAAGTCAGCGGCAGAAAAATCAAGGCCGGAATCTGGAACATTCGCAGCAAAGACACACGGCTGATGCCGATGATCAATAAGACAGCTAGAAGGATACGACCGATCAGGCCGCCCATTTCCTGGTGAAACTGCACCTTGTTTCCCATCTCCTTCACCTTATCAATCAGCGGCTTTTGTTGGCCAAAGTTGGCTTTGATTTTGCCTAACACTTCCTTACGCGCAGGGTCTGTCGCCGCCAGTTTATTAAACTCGACATTGAGTGCCTCACCTTCCTTACGCAGGGGAGCCAGCGCCTTCGACTCAGCTTTCAATTCTGGCAAGCCTGGCGTGACTCGGGCCACAGTCACCTGCAATGCCCCAAAGGCGATGCCATAAGCACAGGCAGACAAAGCCGCCGTAACCAACGTGACACGACGAAGCTCTGGAGAGAATAACGCACCGAAGCTAGGACGCTTCAGTGTACCATTGGCGCGACGCTCTTTCCAAACCTGGCTCTCAGGCACAAACGGCAGCAGCAGAGCGATCGGGATAGCAGGCAAGATACCCGTCATCAAAAGGTAACGCCATGAACCTGGGTCCGTAGCCCCAAGTCCCAAAGGCAAGCCCAAGTGGGGCAGATCCTTCGCATGCGCGGTGACCCACACACTGACGCCCGTAACCAACAAACCGCCCAAAGACGCGCAGGCCTGGGTGATGCCTAACCACTTTTCCTTCTGCTTTTTATCCGTAAATACTTCTGCCAACCACGTGATGGCCGCCACGAACTCCACACACACACCGATGAACGTGGTGCTGCGGAAGAAAATGAACATGGGCAGAGAGGTCGCAAACGCAGCAAAAAACGGTGAGAGCGAATACATGAAGATACTCGCCGCCATGATCGTCTTGCGGCCAAAGCGATCCACCAGCCAGCCGCCTAACAAACCAAACACGCCCCCGCACAAAGCCGCGATCCATAGCAATTTGCCCACCCAGTCAGTGACCATGGGATTGTTCATGGGCACATTCAAAAGCTCCGCAATCGCTGGTGCCGCCACCAGGGGAGTCATCAGCAGTTCATAAGTATCAAATAAGAAACCGATGCTGGCGATCGTGATGATCAGCCAAGTCGTGGTGGTGAATTTGGGAGCGGGCATGTGGAGGATAGGCTGTGGGTGAAGGTTAAAAGGTTGGCTGAGCAGTGGTTGGCTGTGGTTGGCTGTGGTTTTTAAAGCCCTTCGGCACGGCGAAGTTGAGATTCGCGAAGATTATGAATACGGACACTCAGGTCATAAGCTTGAAAGTACGCTAAGAGTCGTAAATATCCGCCACCAATTTTCTGGCGCTTTGCCAGACTTCCAGTTTCTCAAAGGGGAATTGCTTTCTCATGGGATCAGGTAGAGAACGACTTTAGATTGAGGATCATCCACCTCGGTTATTCATTTCTAACAACCAAGGCAAACAATCGCCAACCACTGCCAACAACGGCAAACGGATTCCTCACGCCAGCTTCGGCCTGAGCATGTCTAGGATCTTGGGGATCTCGACAAACGGATCGGTGTTCTTCACCTCATACTCCAGCGTGAACCAGCCTTGGTAGTTGGCATCCGTCAGGATCTTGATCACGCGATCCACATCGCTCGGCTCCTTCACCTTTTCATCCAGGCGAGTGATCTCCATCTTGAGCTGCACATTGATGGCATAGGGAGCGATCTTCTCCAGGTCTCCATACGGATCCTCCGTGTGGAAATTGCCACTGTCCCAGTTGATCCCGGCCCAAGGACTCTTGGCACCTTTCATCAGACGAATGAGATTTTCTGGATGCGCTACCAGACCATGATGGTTTTCCAATCCCAGGAAAACACCCTTCGTGGCGGCATAGTCCAGGCACTCTTGGTAGGCCGATTGGCAATTCGCCAGAGCTTCCTCCTCCGGTGTGTTTTTGGGTGGCTGCCCAGCAAACACACGAATGTGCGGAGCCGTCATGATGGCAGAATAATCAATCCAACGCTTCACATCAGCGATCTGCTTGTCCCGCTCCTCACCTTTTGGCAGGGCAAAGTTGTTACCCACCGCAGTCCCTGCCAACTGCACCCCGCGCAAGTAGGCGTGGCGTTTGACTTCCAGCAGGAATTTTTCATCCACATCCGGCGGGAAGAAATAGCTGGTCACCTCCGCCCCCGGCACATTGTTGTCCGCACACCAGTCGATGAAATCCAGGATGCTCCACATCTTTTCCCCATCTTTCGATTTCTGCTCCTTGCCACGCGACCATTGGAACTTCTCGCGGAAGCTGTAAGCCGCCACTCCCAGCTGCATGCGGCTTTTGCCCGCCCGGTTGATCGGATCAATGGCTGACAAGGAGGAAGCTCCGAGAGCGCCCAGACTGGTGGTGATGAAGGAACGACGTGAGATCATGGAGGATAGAAAGTGGCTGGAGTGTAATGAACGTAGCGAATTAATGAATATTAATTTTCTCCTTCGATTTGATTCCCCTCCACAGCAGTTTCTGCCTGCTGCACTGAAATGGGCTTCTGCTCGGTCAAACCATAATCCGCGCCCATCTTGGGGTTTTTAACCAGATTGACCCGCTTCAGGGTGTTATGCCGCACGGTGACTTCCTTGGCTGCGCTGATGGAGATGCCATTGACGGAGCAGCCGTTGATTTCATTGTCCACGATCTGGATCTTCTCATTCCCCAGAAAAAAGCGCGTGTTTTCCTTCTGCGGTTCTACCCGGCCCATCACGGTGATGGCCCCCGTGGTGTAGCTAGTGCGTTGTTGCAGGTTGGTCCCCTGACCCACATCCATGATACGGTTGCCCCGAATCACGATATGGCTGCACCAGCCAGCCTCGCGCCAAAAGGCATATTCAGGCCCCACAGTGATGGCCACCCCTTTGAGTCGCTCAAAGCGGTTATTTTCCACAAGACCATCGTTGCTCATCAAGCGGAGTCCGCGTGCCCGATGATCGTGAAAATAGCTATCGCTGATCGAAAAGCCCGGTGCGCTGG
>JAOZVT010000786.1 GCA_025869455.1 Prosthecobacter sp. | reverse complement strand
AAGCAATTGGGAGGATTGATCTTGGACCTAAATTTCATGCGATCCGAGCTTGTTTTAACACGCCTGAAGAAATCAATGATTCGCCTCTCACTGCTCCTTCAAAACGAATAGAAGAGTTGGTGCCGGGATATGAAAAGCCTTTGTTAGGCGCTTTAGCCATCTTAGAGATAGGGCTCGATACCCTCCGGAAGGAATGTCCAAACTTTTGTCAGTGGTTAGAAAAATTAGAACACTGTACCTTCCCAAAGTGACGTAATCCCAAGGTGCTTAGCACCCAGCAAATCGAAGAGCTACTGTTCTTAAATGAGCTTCGCCAGTGGCTACAAATCCTTCCTCAGTACGAAAACCACTGACTCTTTGAGGCTTGAGCCCCATTTGGGTTGATCTGTCGATTAACCGCCGCTCAGAAGCCCCTGGGGAAATTTTCGCATAATTCCCCATTCCTCATGCGTACAGGTTTTTCTCCGGCTTGCGGACTCCCCCAGTTCCCACAGATTTCCTCCTGAGTGGACAAAAACCGTAGCCCATGCTTTACTCATCATTCCATGTCTGATCACCGCCCTTTAACCTCTGCCCTGTTCGCCCTCGCGGCGATGCCTGGACTTTCTCTGGCTGCTGCCGCGAAAGTGGATTTCAACACGCAAGTGAAGCCCATTTTGGAAGCTGCTTGCACCCATTGTCACGGCGCAGAGAAAGACAAAGGTGACTTCCGACTTCACACGAAGGAAGACATGATCAAGGGCAATGAAAACGGCCCAGGCCTGACCGCAGGCGATCTGAAAAAGAGCGCCATTTACAGCACCCTGATTCTTCCTCACGACGATGACATGGTCATGCCTCCAGCTAAGGAAGGCATGCTTGCGGCCAATCAGATCGAAGCCATCAAAGGCTGGATCGAACAAGGTGCCGAGTGGCCTGCGGGTGTGACGCTGGAAGTCAAACCACGCATTGACTTCGTGAAGCACATTCAGCCCATCCTGGAGCAAAACTGTGTGAGCTGCCACAATCCCGAGAAGGACAAAGGAGACTTCATTCTGAGTTCCAAAAAGGAAGCTTTTGAAACAGGTGAAAATGCACCCAACATCGTCGCCTTTGACCTCGCTAAAAGTGCCCTCTATCACCTGACCACCTTGGCAGAAGATGAAGACGATTTGATGCCGCCTAAAAAGAGCGGTGGCCCACTGAAGAAAGAAGAGATCGCCATGCTGAAAGGCTGGATCGAGCAAGGTGCCGTGTGGCCAGATGAGGTGGAGCTGAAAGCCAAGGAAAAGGGTGCCGCCCCAACCAACAATCCTGACACCCTGGAACTGGTGAAAAAGATCCACGCCAAAATCGTGGCCACCGCCCAAGAAAAAACGGAAGCCGACATGAAGGACTATGACGCCAAGGTGCCTAAAACGGGTGCGCCTTACTCCATGGTCGCCATCAAAAGTGGTGAATTCATGATGGGCAGTCCTGACAGTGAAGCTGACCGTACTGATGATGAAGGCCCTCAAGTGAAGGTTAAAATCCAGCCCTTCTGGATCGGCAAATATGAAATCACTTGGGATGAATACGAGCCTTTCCAATTAACCGCCGAAGGTCGCAACAAGGATGGCAGCCGCAAGGTCTGGTCCCCTAACGACAAGCCGGAAGATCTGATCTCCCAACCTACGCCCCCTTATCAGCCGATGGACTTCGGCATGGGCCGCAATGGTTTCCCAGCCATCTGCATGACTCAGCATGCGGCTAACAAATATTGCCAATGGCTCAGCGCCCAGACAGGTCACTTCTACCGCCTGCCAACAGAAGCCGAGTGGGAATATGCGGCGCGTGCTGGAACCACCACCGCTTACTTCTTCGGTGACGATCCCAAAGACCTGGGTGAATACGCTTGGTATTTCGAAAACGCGCCTAACTTCCAATATAGCCTCGTCGGTAAAAAGAAACCGAACCCATGGGGACTCTATGATATCCTGGGCAACGTCTGCGAATGGACCCTGGATCAATACCAAGAAGACCGCTACAAAACCTGGGCTGAAAACGCAGCCAACGGTGTCATGGGCAATCAGTGGGTCAAGTCCACCACACCTTACCCGCACACCGCCCGTGGCGGCACTTATGATGACGATGCTGAATACCTCCGCGTAGCTTCCCGCCGCCCTTCTGAGCCAGCGTGGAAACAGCAGGATCCTCAGCTTCCTAAAAGTATCTGGTACCTCACCGATGCCACTTGGTTAGGCTTCCGCATCGTCCGCACTTTGGAGATCCCAACCGTGGAAGAAATGTACTCCGCCTGGAACAACGGCGTGGCCCGCGAATAAAACGATGCCTTCATTCTAAAGCGTGGGTCGGAAGACCCACGCTTTTTTTGTGAATGAATCCCGCCTGGAAGTGTCCAACAAAGGTAGTAATCCATCATGCCAACTCCAACCATTCAGGATAAAGAAGGCCGCTCAAGGAGCGCGGCCCCCATGCCCCATCCGCTCCCCCCCTCGACCACAGAGCAACAAGATCAGCAGGCTTTTTGCAGTCATCTAGAAGATCGTACTTTGCTCCAAGGGCCGAACCGCCGACTCATGGAGTTGAAGCTGCTTTTCACGGTGATGGCGGATTTCATGCGTGGCCTACGCGGCCTGCATTTTGTGGGTCCCTGCATCACCGTCTTTGGCTCAGCCAGATTTGAGGAAGATCACCCGCATTACATCAAAGCTCGCGAGGTCGGTGCCGCCATCACCCGTATCGGGTTCACTGTTATGACAGGCGGAGGCCCTGGCATCATGGAGGCCGCAAATCGTGGGGCCAAAGATGCGGGTGGACGCAGTGTCGGCTGCAACATCGAACTGCCTTTTGAGCAAAGCCACAATCCGTATCTGGATCGTTGGGTCACCATGAAATATTTCTTTGTCCGCAAAGTTCTGCTGATGAAGTACAGCTACGGCTTTGTCATCATGCCGGGTGGCTTTGGTACCCTGGATGAAATGTTTGAAGCACTCACCTTGATTCAAACCAAGAAGGTGCGGAACTTCCCCGTGGTGGTCATGGGCAGTGCCTTTTGGGGTGAACTACAAAACCTAGTCAACAGCATGGTAACCAACGGCACCATCAGCCCAGAAGATCTCGATCTGATCTGCTGGACGGACAGTGTCGAAGAAGCCATCGCTCACTTAAACGAACGTGCTGTCAAGCAGTTTGGGTTAACCTGCGCAGTGCCTCAGAAAAGCCGCTCTTGGCTCTGGGAAAAAGGGATTTAAGCTTTCAGTCACTGGTAAAAGAGGGCCGATGACTGGGAATCTGGGCCTTAAAATCTCCCAGACTATTCCAGTGCGCGCGCTCATTCAGATCCACCTCCGCAATGGCCACGGTTCCCCACTCCGTGGCTTTTGCCAAAATATCGCCATAGTGATCGTAGATGCCTGAAATGATCCAGTCATTCTTGCGTGCATCCGTATAGGTACTGCTAACCAAATAGACATGATTTTCACAGGCACGTGCAGCAGCAAGTCGTGGGTTGCAACCCCACACAGGCCAAGCAATGACTTCCGCCCCTTGGATGGCTAAAGCTCGTGCGACTTCTGGGAAAAAACCATCGTAACAGATCATCATCCCCACCTTGCCAAACCGAGTCTCAAAGACAGGATAGTCGTGCCCTGGAGTAATACCTGCCTCGATCTCACTGCGCGGCAGACTGACTTTGCGATACTTGCCCACCAGCTCTCCTTCCGGCCCGATCAGGGCGGCGGTGTTATAAATGGTAGCTCCCTCTCTTTCCACCAAACCCACCACGAGATAGAGCTGATACTGTTTGGCTAATTTGCTGAAGTATTCGGTGCTCGGTCCAGGAATAGATTCAGCACACTCATGCATTTTCTTTCCGGTACCATAATAGGTTAGGGTCTCTGGGAGCACCACAAGGTCGGCTTTTTTGGCGGCAGCCTCGGCGATGAGTGGGGCAAACTGGGGCGGCTTCTCCTTCGGCTCCTTCCCTGCTTTCGGTTGCAGATGAATGGTGGCCAAACGCACGATTCGTGGGGCCGGTTGGGGCACGGCTTTAAGAGAAACGTCACTCCACACCACACGCGCCTGGGGTGCCCATTGGAGATAGAGTTCGATCCGAGCTTGCCGGGCAGCTTGGGGAGCGCGCAGCGTCTCTTCAAATCGCCCCCAGTCTCCAGCTTCGCTGCCCAGATCCCGTGGATACTCAGGCTCTGCACGCGGGATGCTGCCTTTTGCATAACCAGATTTGGCCGGTTCCTCCCACGTCACCGATTTGCCTTTTTCATCCTGCCAAATCACCCGAGCCACCACGTCCCGACGAGGTTGGGCCACTCCCTCGTATTTTCGCCAAGCGGTAAATTGATAATGCTGCCCGCCTTGCACCGGCAAAGTCTGTGTCCAGCAACCGATCCATTGCTCTCCAGGCCCCGTCTCAATGATCCAGGCGGGGCCTTTTTCATGCCCTTCATTTTCTGAAATGTGATGCTTCGGAGTCGCTTCTTCTCTCGGCGACTCAAAGGTCCAGGTCTGAGCGGAGAGCGACTGAAGCCCAAATAGGAGACACGCGGCAAACAGGCATTTCATGCCTTACATACGCCCCGACCCAGCGACATTGTGCAGCATCAGGCAATTGCGCGGCAATTGTCCAGAAGCGCGTACAGATAATCGGAAATGGCCTCAAACGCAGCTTTGTATTCGGAATCCCCTAGGCAGATCAATTCAGCACGCGCCTCTTTGAGCATGTCTTGAGCAAAGTTTACTGCACGTTCGATAGCGCCTTCATAGTCCGCAATACCAGCCAGGATGGAGGTATCCATCGGCTCACCTTTGAGGAGCATCTTGTTCAGCTTCTGCTTCTGAGCGTCGGTGGCATCCATCAGCAAATACAGGATAGGCAGGGTCAGCTTCCCTTTGATGAGGTCAGTGCGCAGGGTCTTGCCCACTTTCTTTTCATCCCCCACCAGATCCAGGCAGTCATCATAGATCTGATAGACCGTGCCCAGCTTCATGCCGTAGCTATAAAGAGCCTTTTCCACCTGCTCCGGCACACCATTGAGACGTGCCCCCAGACCTGCAGCGGCAGCAAACAGAGCCGCTGTTTTCATCTCGATCATGCGCAGGTAATCAGGCACAGACAGATTCAGGTCAAACCGACGCTGCGTCTGCAAAATCTCTCCACTGCACACATCGCGTGAGGCTTTGGCAATGCTGCGGCAAACTTGGGTGTCTTCAAATTCCGTGGCCAGCTCCAGGGCATAGGAAAAGATGGCGTCTCCCAGCAGGACACTCAGAGCGCTGCCCCATTTGGCAGCAGCCGTGGGCAATCCACGACGCGTAGCCGCACCATCATTGTTGTC
>JAOZVT010000785.1 GCA_025869455.1 Prosthecobacter sp. | reverse complement strand
CCAAATGAGCCGCTTTGGCTGGCCCCAGTGCCCGAGAAGCAGCCAACTCAGCCGGACTCGTACGTGATAACTGCCGCAGAGTGCCCACCTCACGCAGAAGCCTTTGCGCGACCTGGATCGCATTTTCCCCCTTCACGCCTGTATTGATAAAGATGGCCAGCAACTCCGCATCCGTCAGCACCCCGGGTCCTAAGCGCAAAAGGCGCTCACGTGGGCGATCTTCTTCCGGTAAATCATGAATGCGATGAGTCATGAGACTAAGAAGGCGAATACTAGAACCCGAGGAAAGTAAAAAATGATCATGAAGTCATTCGACCCACCGTTATGATCCAACATCCATGATCAAGAGCCCCTACACTCTCCTTGCCCCGCCTCTGCTCCTGCTCGTGGCGATGCCTGAGATCCTGCCCCAGGAGACTTTGGTTTTTGATCCCCATATTTTCGGTCAACAAGCGCGCTCAGGCTTTCAACACATCTTGCCGGAAGGGCTTGATCACATGGCTTTCATCCTTGGATTATTCTTTCTTTCTCGCACCCTCACCACCCTTCTCCTTCAGACCACGCTTTTCACCCTGGCCCACTCTCTGATGCTAGGCGTGGTCATCCTAGTCGGGTTAGAAGTCCCTAGCCGCTGGGTAGAAATCAGCGTGGGTCTCAGCATCGCCCTGCTGGGATTGGAAGGACTCTACCCCACCAAACTCGAACGCTGGCGCCCCCTCATGATTTTTCTCTTTGGGGGCATCCATGGACTCGCCTTTGCTCATAGCCTCGTTCAGGCAGAGAACATTCGTCAAAGCCCCCTCTCGGCCCTCTTCGGTTTTAATCTCGGCGTTGAACTGGGGCAGCTAGCCCTCATCGCCATCCTGGTCGTGATTTTCAGTCCCTGGTGGCAAAAGACCTGGTACCGCCATCGCATTAGTCTTCCCGCATTAAGTTTGATCTCCCTATCCGGCCTACATTGGGCCTGGGAAAGGTGGTAAATCAAAGAGCGCGCCCGGCTGGATTCGAACCAGCGACCATCGGATTAGAAATCCGGTGCTCTAATCCACTGAGCTACGGGCGCTTTTGCAGGACAGCGTTCTATCAATATAGCTTTTCAGCGATTCGGCAAGAGTTAGGTGAAAGCTCATGATTGAATCTCACCTTCCAGCAAGATGGCGGAACTCTTCAGCAAACTGCAGAAAGAATCACTTCAGTACCATTCTGGCCTGTCCTTCACCGTAGAGACCGTGACATTCATGTTTTGCATGGTAAAGTTACCGAACATGGTAGCTAAAGCTACATCTGTGGCATCTCTCCCATAAGCTAATACAATTCGGTTGCCTCGGGTCAGCGGTTCAGTGGCGTCAAAAGTGAACCAACGCCCACCAATGAAGGCCTCAAACCAGGCATGAAGGTCCATCGGTTTGAGGTCATACAGGAAGCCTACCACCATCCTTGCCGGGACATTCAAGGCGCGGCAAAGAGAGATGCCCAAGTGAGCAAAGTCTCGGCAAACTCCACGCTTAGTCTGCACAGTCTCCAGTGCGGAAGTGGAACTGTCACTGCAACCAAACTCGTAACGAATTTGGTGATGGATCCAACTGCGAATCTTCGCCACCATGTGGTAGTTCTGTGGCATATCCCCAACGATGGCGAGAGCAACGTCTAACAACTGATCCGACTGACAGTAACGACTTGGCAGGAGATAGTGCAGGAGCTCTGTTGGCAGTTGCTGGACGAGCATGACTGGAGCCATCAAGTCTTCATCCGCTAGATCAGGAACCTGAACACGGTATTGAACGGAAAGATGAAAATTTCCCGGGGGCATGACAGTCCGCTGGCACAGATTCCCATAAACATCCGTGAACTCGACGACTGGCACCTGCGGATGGATATGAAACTCTTCCCGCATCACCCACTGGGCCCAACCACTGCGCGGACGTAGCATGAAGATTGCAGGGACATCCTCTGTGACCTGATAATCTAGCTGGCATGTGGCATCGAGAATCATAGATAACTTCGTCTGAGTGTGGGGGAACCTACTATGCTGCCTTCAATCGTTGATCCAGGCTATTCGGCAAACGGAATTCCTGTCACTGATGCAGTATCCACGCGCGGCAATCCGCTCATTCATGAAAACAAAAAAACAGCCCATCTTTCGATGGGCCGCTTCGAGAATTTTTGATTGTCAGTAGTGACTTTAAATCTCGTCTTCGACGAGTTCGACGTTCTTGCCACCGAGTTTCTCGAGGAAAGACTTCGTGCCTTCCTGTGAAAATTTAGGGTCACGCGCTTCAATGCAGACGAAGAAACCGTCATCAGAGAATTTGGCGAAACGCTTGGAGACAAACAGAGGGTGATTTAAACGTGGAAGCCCGATCAGGCCCAGCAAACCAAACAATGTGGTAAAGGCTGAGAACAGAATGGTGAGCTCGAACATCACCGGGAAGAAGGCAGGCAATGTCCAAATGTGGGTCGGCTTAGCCTGAACCACCGTTGGGTAAGTTTCTGCCAGCTTTTGCAAAAAACCGAGACCAATGTCACCCCAGAAGGTGGTTTGAGTCAGGGTTTGCAGGGTGAAGGCAACCGTCGTTCCGGTGATACCACCGAAAAACACAAACCAAGGAAGCTTGGACCGTTTGACTCCCATGGCATGATCCATGCCATGGATCGGGAATGGGGAATGGACATCCCAGCGCTGATAGCCAGCATCGCGGACATGCTCGGCAGCATGATATAGGTCCTGGACGCTGTCGAATTCAGCGAGGAAGCCGTGGACTCGTTTGAGGGTGGTGCTCACAGACTGGTCTTCGTTCTAGGGTTAAGCAGATGCCTTCGCCACATGGCGGTCAGCGTAATTCATCAAATCCTCTTCTTGGACGCCCTTTTCATCGTGATCGTTGAAGTGAGGGTTGGCCTGAGGAAGGACGCCTTTGACTTCACCGATGGCGATCACGGGAAGGAAACGGAGGAACAAAAGGAAAAGCATCATGAACATCCCAAAGGTGCCCAAGAAGGTGAACTTATCCACCCAGGTTGCTTCATAGACGCGCCATGAACCAGGAACCAAGTGGCGTTCCAGCGTTGTCGCAATAATCACGTAACGCTCAAACCACATGCCTGCGTTCACACACATGCAGACGATCATGACGACAACTAGGTTGTGGCGGCACCAGCGGAACCAGAACAACTGCGGAGAAAACACGTTAAAACCAAACATGAAGTAGTAGGCCCAAGTGGAGGGACCATACAGACCGCGAAGTTGGAAGGTCTGAAGCTCGTATTTGTTCGCACTGTAATAGGCGATGAAGAACTCCATGCAGTAGGCGTAACCGACAATCGTTCCTGTAAGCAGGATCACCTTAGCCATGTTATCAATGTGCTTCGGCGTAATGAGATCGCTCAAGCCATAGATTTTACTGACTGGAATCATGAGGGTCAGCACCATGGCGAAACCACCGAAAATAGCACCCGCCACAAAGTAAGGTGGGAAGATGGTGGTGTGCCAGCCTGGGACAATGGAAGTAGCGAAGTCAAAGGACACCACGGAGTGCACGGAAAGCACAAGCGGAGTCGAAAGAGCTGCCAAGAGCATGTAAGCTGTCTCGTAGTGGCTCCAGTGACGGTTCGCACCACGCCAGCCCAGAGCAAAAATGCCGTATAGAGCTTTCTTCAGACCTGGTTTGCAACGATCACGCAGGGTAGCCAAGTCAGGAATGAGACCGATGTACCAAAAGATCACAGATACTGTGAAGTAAGTGGACACAGCGAACACGTCCCAGAGGAGAGGCGACTTGAAGTTCTGCCAGATGGCATTGGCATTCGGGATAGGGGCCAAGAACCAGACCATCCAAACACGGCCAACGTGGAAAGCAGGGAATAAACCCGCACACATCACGGCAAAAAGCGTCATGGCTTCAGCCGCACGGTTCACTGACGTACGCCATTTCTGACGAGTCAGGAACAAAATAGCTGAGATGAGTGTACCGGCGTGACCGATACCAATCCAGAACACGAAGTTCGTGATGTCCCAAGCCCAAGCCACAGGCTGCTTCTGACCCCAAACACCTACCCCAGTCGAGATAAGATAAGTGAAGCAAAAGGCAGTCAGACCGGTGAGCAACACTGAAGGAACAAACAGGATCCACCAAAGGAGGGGCTGCTTGTTTTCGACAATGCCGCAAATGCGGTTGGAGATCCAAGAGTAGGAACGGTTGTTCAGCACCAGGGGCTCGCGATCCAAGATGCGAGCTGGGCCAGTGTGGGCTTCCGTAGAGTGAGTGGTAGCAGTGGCTTCCATGGTTCCGGCTTAAATTTGATTTGCGCTCCAGACGGCAATGTTCTCTGCCCCTGGCATTTTTTCGTTTGGATTACGCAGACGGGCCAGATAACTGGTGCGCGGCTGTGTGCCGATGTATTTCAAAAGTTGATAATTGCGTGGTGAAGCTTTCGCTTTGTTCACCGCCGATTTATCGTCAGCAAGGTCACCAAAGACGATTGCATCTGCCGAGCAGGCGGCCTGACAAGCCACTTTGACCGAGTCCGTAGGCACACGGAAGTTCTTCGAATCACGCTGCTTCTGCTTCTGCAGAATCTTGGCGGCTTCGAGACGCTGCACGCAATAGGTACACTTCTCGATGACACCACGCATACGCACAGTGACGTTCGGATTCTTCTGAAGCTGAACAGACTCGCGCACACCTGTCTTTTCCTTGGTGGAAAGAGGCCCCCAGTAGAGCTCATCAAGCGGACGCTTGTTGTAGTCGAACCAGTTAAAGCGACGGGCTGTATAAGGGCAGTTGTTAGCGCAATAACGAGTACCAATGCACCGGTTGTAAGCCATGGCGTTCAGACCATCGTCGGTGTGAACCGTGGCGTTCACAGGGCAAACCGTTTCGCATGGAGCGGATTCACACTGCTGGCAGGCAACTGGTTGCTGAACCATTTCAGCATTTTCTAGCTGCTCGACAGTCGGCTCGATCATGACATCGTCAGCCTTCGGCAATTCACCAGTCTCATCCTTCTTATCACCCCAGGCGGAGCTTGCGAAGTAGCGATCCATACGGATCCACTGCATGAGACGGCCCTTGCGAACCTGATCTTTACCGACAATGGCGATGTTGTTCTCACTCTGGCAGGCAATGACGCAAGCTGTGCAACCAATGCACTTGCTGAGGTCAATGCTCATTCCCCACTGGTGCTTCTTCTCGTAATCGAAGCCTTCAGGATTTGTTTCTGTCTTCCGGCCGATCTGGCCTTTGTAGAAGGAAATGTTCTGAGGAATGTGGCCATCCATGCCCGTTGTCTGGGCAAAATGAGGATCTTTGGAGAAAGTATCGAGAGTTCCTTCGCGGTAGAG
>JAOZVT010000784.1 GCA_025869455.1 Prosthecobacter sp. | reverse complement strand
GCCATGAAGGCTCGGCCATAGGGCTTGGTCAGGATGCGGTTATCCAAGATCACCACCATGCCTTTGTCATTCTGCGTACGGATCAGCCGACCCACGCCTTGACGCAGTTTCAAAATGGCCTCGGGGACACTGTATTCGCTGAAGCTATTCATCCCCTGCTCTTCTAGATACTCCATGCGTGAAGCAGTCACGGGATGATCCGGAACCGCAAAGGGAAGTCGTGTGATGATGACATTGCTCAGGGCCTCTCCTGGCACGTCCACACCGGTCCAAAAGCTGTCTGTGCCGAACAAGATGCTGTGTACATCTTTTTTGAATTCAGCTAACATTTGATGCCGTGGCATGCCGCGTCCCTGCACGAGCAAACGCCAGCCGTGATCCAGGCAGAAATCCTCGATCCGATCTGCCAAAGATGTCATCTGACTATAACTGGTGAAAAGCACAAAAGCGCGCCCTTTGGACAGGCCCAGAAAGTACTCAATCTTCTCCTGCATCGCATCCAGATACTCGGGCCTCCCTGGCTCAGGCATGCGTTTGACCAAAAAGAGCTTCATCTGCTTCTTGAGGTCAAATGGGCTCTCAATCGTAGCGGCTTGCGCCTTGTAGGCACCGACTCGATTTCGGAAGTAGTTCAACTGCGGATCATCCCCCACGCCTAATGTGGCACTGGTGAAGACACAGGCTTTGGTGCCTGTGAAGAAGATGCTTTCCAGCTTCGGGGCCACATCAATAGGAGCACTGTGGAAGGAAACGACCTTGTTATCCTGCCCATTGCGCTCAGCCCAATAGACATGTCCTTCTTCACTTTGATCCAAAAAGGCGCTGATTTTGACCCGCAGCGCCGTGAGTCGTTTGGCGATGTCTAGCAACTCCAGTTTTTGACCTTCGCTCTTAGCCGCATCCCCAGCTTTTTGGGCAATGCGCGCCACACGTTGCAAAGGCAAAGACAAGGTATCTTCAACGAGTTCTGCTTCACGCACGCGGAACTCCTTGCCATAGGGTTCGTTGAATTTGCAGGCGTTTTCGGCCGTGCGAAAGAAACTCTCCACCATGCCGAGACATTGAGACACTTCACGCGTACCATCCTGCTCGCCTAACGACTGGAAAAAACCTTTCCGTGTCTTCGGATTAAACAGACGACCTAACTCAAAGCGTATATTGGATTCGCTAACGTGAATACCAAAGGCCTTCGCGGCAATGTTTTCGATCGTATGCGCCTCGTCCAGAATCACGAAGTCACGCGGGAAAATGAAGTTCGTATCATCTGCCAAAGGCCCCTCATCCGCCGACGCAAGCAGCGTAAAGAACAACGTGTGATTCAGCACCAGCACGTCCGCCTCCGCCATCCGGCGGCGCACATCTTGATAAACACAGCCGCTGCCTGGGGGGCAACGGCGCGGGGTACAAGCATGTGGCTCACTGCAAACGAGTGACCAGACACGTGCCCCCGGCGTGAAATCCATCTCGCTCAAAGTCGCCAGTGGATTCTCACGGAAATTGTCCTCCAGCAGTTGCAGTTCTGCCGTCTCACTGCTGCTGAACAAATCTCCGCTGTGCGCATAGGCATTCTTTAAGCGCGTGGGGCAAAGGTAGTTACTGCGGCCTTTAAGAAGCTCCGCATGAAATGGCCCCACGATCTTTTTCACAATCGGGATGTCCTTGTGAATGAGCTGCTCCTGCAGATTGATCGTGTGCGTGCAGATGATGGCCTTGCGCCCTTGCTGAAGAGCATACTCCACCGCTGGCACCAGGTAAGCGAGGGACTTTCCAACGCCAGTGGCGGCCTCAACCACGAGCGGTTTGTTTTTCTCCAACGCCCCGGCGACGAGTTGCGCCATTTGCTGCTGCTGGGGGCGAAACTCAAATTGAGGCGATAAGGCTAATTTACCTTCCGTCGAGAAAGCATGATGCATCCGCTCCGCGAGCGAGGGACCGCCGGGAGCGCCCTCAGAGGCGTCAAGAATGCTAATCATGAACTCGCATGATGGCAGGGCCAGAGAGGGGTGCAACGAAGGACTGTAAATCTCTGAAGACTTACCGGGTAAAAGTCACGGCTTCGCTGGTCCCAAAACCACCCGTGCCATTTATAATCCGCTCAAAAGCTCCGCAAACTGAAGCCCGCTGACAGTGATCTGACCGCTGTTACTCACTAGACCACGGGTGTTGTAATAATGAGGAATGGGATCGTCCTTGACCCAAGAGACGACAGGCTTGGACACAGGTTCCTGCCCAGCCTTGACACTGATAGGCAACCCCCAGCGGGTACAGCGGATTTTCCAGGCGTTCACAGGCCCCGTAGGCACATCCCGCAGCCAAGGGTAACGTTGAACGAAATCCATCTTCGCCTCCGCAGGCACGGTGATTTCAAACCAAGCTTCGCTTTGACGAATGAAGTCAGACAGGGAAAGCCCAGGATTCTTTTGATGCGCCAGAAACAGACCTTGCAGATCCAGGCCCAGAAGGTTCATGCCATTGAAAATCCCATGACGATTGGGGCTGGTGAAATGTCCCGCATACCAGGTTTCGAAGTCGGGATTCAGCAGGATATTCAGTTCCACATGCACGTGCGCACGCCGCTGGTCAATACCACTCCCCGTATAGCCCATGCGGCCTAGAATGCTAGCATGAGTGACCGTTTCCCCCACGCTCACACTTGCTGAGGCTAAATGCGCGTAAAGAGAATAAAAGGCCCCCTCTGGCAAATCATGCTTCACCACAATGTAGCGTCCATAATTGCTCAAACCCGCACTGGCGGTGACATAAATCACCGTGCCTGGAAGGATCGGGTGCACATCGTCCAAAGGATTGCCTTTTGCATCCCTCTGGGTGGGCTTCACATCCATCCCTTCGTGAAAACGTGCAAAGGCAATGCGTGAGCCTACCCGGCGCGGATCGCGAAAAAAACCGAACTGCCCACCTTCCCAAGGCGTGGATTTTTGCCCCTCAAAATTCCTATCCACGAACTGAAAATAGCCGGTGCCATCCCCCACCAGCAAAGCCGCATTGCTGGTCGGCAACCTCAAGTCCAAGGCGTGTGCGGCAGTCGTGAGCGCAAGACAGAGAAGCAAAAAAAAGCGTGGCATGGGCCTCCATAACGGAGAAACCAATGCCACGCAAATTGAGGAGATGACGGAGTTAAGCCCGCCGTCTCCGATGAACTTAGATCAGGCCGAGTTCGGTGACGGCTGCACGCTCTTCGCGGAGTTCATCTTCAGTTGCCTTGATCTTAGCCTGGCTGAATTCATTCACAGGAACGCCTTGGACGATTTCCCACTTGTTGCCATCCGTGCGGATTGGGAAGGAGAACATCAACCCTTTTTCGATGCCGTAACTGCCGTCAGAACAAACAGCGACGCTGGTCCAGTCACCCGCAGGAGTCGGGCTGGTTAGGCTGCGCACGGTGTCACAGGCTGCATTGGCAGCGGAGGCAGCGGAGGATGAACCACGGGCCTTGATGATGGCGGCACCACGCTGCTGGACAGTGCTGATGAAGTCACCTTGCAGCCATTCGTGGTCGCTGATCACTTCAGTCGCTGGCACACCGCCGATTTTAGCATTGTAGAAATCAGGATATTGCGTGGCGCTATGGTTGCCCCAGATGGCCAGATTAGTAACACTGCTGTGATGAGCACCGGACTTCGCGGCCAGCTGGCTCTTCGCACGGTTTTCATCCAACCGAGTCATGGCAAACCAGCGGTCCGCCGGGATGCCTTTTGCGTTGTTCATCGCAATCAGGCAATTCGTGTTGCACGGGTTGCCGACCACCAGCACACGAGCATCAGCGGCAGCGTTTTTCTCGATCGCTTTGCCCTGACCTGTGAAAATCTTGCCATTGATGTTGAGCAAATCCTTGCGCTCCATCCCGGCTTTGCGTGGCACGGAACCCACCAGGATGCTCCAGTTAGCTCCTTTGAAACCCTCGTCCAAATCACAGGTCGGAGTGATGCTGTTCAGCAAGGGAAAAGCGCAGTCATCCAGCTCCATCACCACACCGCCAAGCGCGCCCATGGCGGGCTCGATCTCAATCAAACGCAAATTAACCGGCTGGTCAGGGCCAAAAAGGGCGCCGGAAGCGATGCGGAATAAGAGGGAATAACCGATTTGGCCTGCGGCACCGGTAACTGCAACTGTGATGGGGGTCTTGCTCATGGTGTGAAGCCTAGACGATTCGCAGCGGCGGCTCTGCGGCAAGAAGAAAAATGCCCCCTTTCATGCGGATCCGGCTCTTCTTCACCTGATTCTTAGCCTCCCACTAAGATTGACCTAACCAATAGGGTAGAACGGCTATCGTCCACAGGTTTGCGTACTGCTAAGCAGTACGACGTTTGCAACGTACTTTTTCTTATACTGTATTTACGTTCACCTTACTTTCCATTTGACGAATTCTTATCCATGTCACAGTACTGACACTGGACACAGTGAATTACTGTACCTGTTGCATCATTACTCCCAGTATGAAAAAACCACAATACCTATGGGCAATTGCCCTTGCCGCTCTTCCTATTGCCACACAAGGCTTTTCCCAGGAAGTTACCTCTATCCCTGGCTCTGTTTCCACGGTGAACCTCGCCCTGACCCTCAGCAAGACTGTTGCTGGCACAGTGGCCAAGGACGCCAATGGTAAGCCTATCAAAAAGGGTACCGAAGGTGCAGGCGCAGCTTCCTCCAACGAGTGGACCATCACCGACAAGAAGGGTGACGAAACGACCACTTACGAAGAAGTGACTAAGATCTTGACGACCAAATACTCGACCAAAGAGTTCTTGGCAGACTTGGTGGAACTGGAAATCATTCCCGATGCCAAAGGCTGGACCATCCAGAAGATGCAGGAAACGATCTCCGATGAAGGTGGCCTCGATATCGGTACCGTGAAGTTTTTCTTGGCTAAGAAAGGTGAAACTCCGATCTCCATTGACAGCATCATCGCTCTCAGCGGCAGCGCTAAGATCAGCGGGATCAACCTGAAAACCGTCACTAAAGTGACTCCTGGAACTCCAGAAATTCCAGAAGTGCCAGCAGTGCCTGCAACAGAAGATACCCCAGAAATCCCCGCTGTGCCAGCAGTGCCTGCAGTGGAAGAGGTGTTGATCAGCGAGTCCATTTCTTACTCAGAAGCTCTGAAGTTCGCTGGTAGCTTGGTTCTGAATGTCGGTGAATACACCATCAGCACGAGCGGCATCTACACTGGTAGCCAGAAGCTGGGCAAAACCAAGGCCAAGGAAGACGTCATTCTTTCCGGCGCTGGCAAAATCAGCTCCCTGTCTGGTATCTCCAACTCCAGCGAAATCGTTGAAGGCAGCGCCAGCTTCGCCAATGGCGCAGCTGCTGACGTGAGCGCTTACT
>JAOZVT010000783.1 GCA_025869455.1 Prosthecobacter sp. | reverse complement strand
CCAGGTGCAGAGAATGCGGGTTTTTTGTGCCCATGTATTATTTATCAAACATCCCCCACCTATAAATCTGATCCTTAAAGGGATAATTTCGAAGAGGGGGCCTTTCCAGCGGTTCAGCAGACCGCTTTTAGCTTGATTCCTTGACGACAAATCCAGCTTGCGTCTCTTCGCAGGGTGTCCTAGCTAACCCGTTTTTCATGACCCAGCCGCACTCTTACCCAGAACTGACCGCCGCGCGAAGTGACATGCTTAACCAGGATGCGCTTTATCGCCCGAGTGTCTTCTGGGATGAGGCCTCCAATCGGATCGTTAACGAGATCTGTGAAAACGGCATTGAAAACTTTAGGCACTTAAAAACAGCTCTTGGGTTCTTTGTTCCCACTTACGGCAGTCCTGCTAACAGCTTCACCACGGCTCAAATCGAAGAACTCACGACCACTCTCCAGCAGGCACACCCTCAGGCCAAAAAGGCACACCTCGCGCTCGAACAATTCCTTTCCGGTGAATCTGCCGCGCGCGCGGATTACCGGGTTCTCGTGGCCGCTGATTCTGCGGAGAAGCGCCCCCATCTCCATACTTTTTCTGAAAGCAAGGTGGGCCACCCCATTGAACATTTTGAATTTGAAGGCCGTTGGTTTTCCCGCTCAGCTCTCAACTACTTGTTAGGCCTCTCCCTGCTCAAAAAACATTTGGGTGCAGATGATCTACCACGCATCGTTTTAGAAATCGGCGGCGGTTTTGGGACCCTAGGCGAAGTGATGGCCAGCACAGGCATTGAGGACTTCCGCTATGTGGACATTGACATTCCACCGACCAGTTTCGTGGCCCAGCATTATCTAGCTGGTGCCCTGGGGGCAGAGAAAGTCACCACCTATGCGCAGACCCACGATCGGGCGGAGATTGAGATTGATTCCCTCACCCCAATTTCCGTGCTCTGTGCTTGGCAGATCGAAAAACTGCGTGGGAATGTGGATCTATTTGTAAATTTTATTTCCTTCCAGGAAATGGAGCCGCCCATCGTTCAGAATTATCTCAATCACGTCTCCCGGCTGAACACCCGCTGGGTGCTCCTGCGCAATATGAGAGAAGGCAAACAGCTCCGCCAAGGGAACAGTGCCGCAGGTGTCGAAACGCCGATTCTTGGAGACGACTACTTAGCCATGTTGCCTAACTATGAACTCGTAGAACGGAACGTACTTCCATTTGGATATCGCACAGTGGACGGGTATCATTCAGAACTCCTCCTGCTACGTCGTAAGTGACACACCCTTCCATCTTTTTCCGGCTCGACGCCTCACCTCAAATTGGCCTAGGCCATCTGCGGCGCTGCTGTGTTTTGGCGAAAGCCTGTGGGGAACAAGGGGCCATCTCCCATTTCTTCATTCGGCATCAGCAGTTAGACCTCAGCAGCCAGCCCTTCCCGCCGGATTCCGTGATTCATGACATCCCTTGGGATGCCACCGCCGAGGCAGAGGCCGACCTCACCATCCAGCTCTGCCAGCAGCATGCGATCAGCGTCGGAGTCGTGGACCACTATCGCTTCCCCCCTGGTTACCAAGAAAAGCTCAACGCAGCAGGCCTGCGCTGGATGCAGTTTGGCAATCACCTGCATACGCATCCCCTAAAAGCAGCCCTGGTCCATGATGCCAGTCCTGGGGCGGAAGGCAGCACTTATACCCACCGGATCACGCCTGATCAGCAGGCCCCACATTTTCTCACCGGTCCATCCTACGCCTTAGTGGATGAAGCTTTTCGTCAGCAGCGCGCCCAGCTTACGCCTCCCAGCACACGCGGCATCGATACCCTCCTCCTGACCTTTGGCGGCGGCAATGATCGTGGTGCCACCTTAGCCGCCTTAACATGGCTGGACGCAGCGGGCTACACAGGCAAGCGGCTAATTTTGACCACGCACCTGAATCCCAGCCTGCCCGAACTGGAAGAAAAAGCACGGCAGTCAGAGCAAATCGAACTGCACCTGGACAACTGGCAGCCCGCCCCACTCATGGCCAGATGCCAGTTAGCCATTTGCGCAGGTGGCACCTCTCTGCATGAGCTCGCCTGCCTGGGAGTCCCGCCCATCATCATCTGCATCGCTGACAACCAGATTTACGCCGCCCAGGCTTGGCAAAAAGCCGGCATGTCGCTGGATCTGGGCATGCTTCAGGACATCACCGGAACCACAGCCACAAATCAGCTCCGTCACCTCCTCCAGCAGCCCAACGAAACCACCCACATGGCCCAGCTTTGTTGGCAGGCACAGGATGGCCGCGGCGCTGAACGAGTGGCGCAAGCCTTGCTGATGCTGGTGCGGAGCGTTTGACTTTCCCTGTGCTCTCCAGCAAAGATAAATCCAAGATGCAGAAATCCTACCCGCTTGAGCTCCCCTTTCGTGGTGAACGCACCTACCTGCATGGCACGGATATCCATCAGGCTGTCCTCGCCGCGCTAGGCACGGATCTCCCCCCTGGCCCCATTTCCATCAATTTCCATTCTCTCTTAAAGCATCAGCCAGATCTCATTTGCTCCCGCGAAAGCCTGCGCAGCCTCAGAGAAGACCCTGCCTTTCGCGGGGAACTGCGTTTTGGCAAAGGTGAAGATTTGGTCCACGCTGCCCTCTTGGAGAGTTCCCGAGAAGTCACTCAGCGGAAAATCTGCAATGAAAACGTGGTCGCCGCCAGTGCCGTCCTCGATACCGAAAATAAGACGGCCACTTTGATCAAACCAGCCATCGGCAACCCCATCGAAATAGTGGTTTTTCTGAACAAATTTCTGCATCTAAAACTACTGCCAGACCTGAGTCCGAAATGGCTCTTCGCGCGTCTGGAACTTAGCCGCGCGCTCCCCACCCAGGCTCCGCAGCACATCAGTCTCCAGCTCAAGCAAGTGCTAGCCCGCCGATTCACCCGCAGTGAAATTCTCTTGGATGGAGAAGTCTTCGGCTCCATTTCTTTTTCAACTCCCCAATGAGCAATCCCATACGCCTGACCCAACTCGCCTCCTATGTCCCCCCAGGAAGAGTGGACACCCGTGCGCGTGGACTCACTTTTGGTTATGGCGATGACTTTTTAGAAGGCAAATTAGGCACCACCAGTCTATCCCTCAAAGAGCCAGACGAACAGGCCTCAGATCTCTGCGTCAAAGCCGCCCGTGCGCTGGAAGCTCAAGGCTCAACTTTGGCAGACATCGGTGCCCTGATCGTCTGCACCCAGACACCAGACGGACATGGCATCCCCCACACCTCCGCCATTGTCCATGCCAAGCTGGGCCTGCCAGACACCTGTGCCTGTTTTGACATTTCGTTAGGTTGCTCAGGCTACGTTTATGGCCTTTCCGTAGTGACGGCTTTCATGCAGGCCAATAGCATCTCACGCGGCTTATTTTTCACTAGCGATCCTTATTCCGCCATCATTGACCCCGCAGATCAGGCCACCAGTCTCCTCTTTGGAGATGCCGCCACCGTCAGCTTGCTAGAAGCCAATGCACCGGGCTGGGAAATAGAGGATGTCCTGTTTGGCACGCAAGGTGCCGGAGGCAGCGCCATCAACAATCAGCAAGGCCCCCTGGCCATGAGTGGGCGGGATGTCTTTAACTTTGCCATGCTCACGGTGCCCAAGCAGATCAAAAACCTGCTCGCACGTCAAAATGTCACCCTTGAAGAGATTGACCTCGTCATCCTTCACCAAGGCAGCCGCTACATCGTGGATAAATTGCGTGAGCGCCTGAAACTCCCTCCAGAGAAAGTTCCTGTGCACCTTTCTGGCATTGGCAACACGGTTTCTTCCGCCATTCCATTGACGCTAGAGGCCGCCTTGAAAAACAGCTCCGCCACGCGCATCCTTATGTCAGGCTTTGGCGTCGGCCTATCTTACGCCACCGCTCTCCTCAAACACGTCCCCTGATTCCCCTTTTCTTTTTACCATGAGTGACACAGCCACCACCCTTCTGGAAATCATCCAGGAAAACGTCCCTGACATCCAGATCGATCCCGCTACGGATGGCGACCGCCTGCTCTCTGAACTCGGCATCGACTCCTTGGACAAAATGTCCATCCTCCTCGCCGTTCAGGAAAAGTGGGACTGCGAATTCACCCCCGAAGAAATCGCCGAACTCACCACGCTGAACGCGCTCTGCAAGAAGCTCGGTTGATCCATAGATCATGGCCAAGCTCAGCCAGCACTTCCCTGAAGCATCCGTCATCCGTGATGCTGACTTTACCACATTAGGTTATGTGGACGCTCATCATGCTGGCGTGATCGCCTTTTGCGACACCATCAAGTATGCACGACTAGCGGCCAAAAATCCGTCCATCACCTGTCTGATCACGACACCCGCCCTCGTGCCGTTTGTGGAATCCATTCCAGGTGTCGTCTCCGTGGATCAGCCGCGAGATGCCTTTTACCAGCTGCATGAAGCCTGGGTACATGAGAAACGTTACCAGTATCCCTTTGAGGCCCACCTGGGCAGCCACTGCCGGATTCACCCATCCGCCATCATCGCCCCTGGATGCCACATTGGTGACCATGTGACCATTGGAGAGCATGTCGTCATTCGGGAAGCCGTCTTCATCGGTTCCCATGTCATCATTGAACCCGGAGTCAAACTCGGCACTGAAGGCATCCTCTACCATCGTACGGAGGATGGCCCCCGTCTGATCCCCCATGGCGGTTACCTCCGCATCGAAGATCATGCCGCCCTCATGTCAAACTCCGTTGTCGTACGCTCCGTTCACGACACAGACATGACCCAGGTAGGCCGTGCCGCCATCATTGGTCTAGGCTCCGTCGTCGGTCATGAGGCCAAAGTCGGTGACCATGTCGTGGTCTCCAATCAATGCGTTTTAGCCAGACGCTGCCGTATTGGCAAAGGGGCCTTCATCGGCACCAGCAGCTTCATCCGCGAGCATGTGCAAGTGGGTGAACGTGCGCAGATCATGGCAGGTTCTGTTGTGATCAACGATGTGGCCGAATCAGCCGTGGTCTCGGGAAACTTTGCTTCGGACCATAAACGACGCATGCTCCAGTTTGCCAAAGAACTGCGGCAGGGCCAAGCCGCCTCTTGAGGACATCCCTATGAGATTGGCCATCATCCCAGCCCGTGGCGGTAGCAAGCGCATCCCGCGCAAAAACATCCTGCCCTTTCGTGGACAACCCATCATCCACTACGCCATTCGCGTAGCCCTGGAATCAGGGTGTTTTGACGAAGTCATGGTCTCCACAGATGATCCAGAAATTGCCAGCATCGCCCGCGCAGCCGGAGCCAGCATCCCTTTCATGCGGAATCCGCAAACAGCGGATGACATCACCAGCACGGCCACGGTGATTCGTGAAGTCCTGACCGAATACCAG
>JAOZVT010000782.1 GCA_025869455.1 Prosthecobacter sp. | reverse complement strand
TCGAGACGTCCCCAAGCCAGTTGGGGCCCAACTGGCCTACTTGGCGCAGGCGGCTACGGGGACGGATTGGCTAGCTCGGGATGATAGAGCTTTTCGAGACGTCCCCAAGCCAGTTGGGGCCCAACTGGCCTACTTGGCGCAGGCGGCTGTCTCTTCGGTGCCTCTTAGAACGCGCTGGCTTGATAGCGTTTGCGCAGGCGGGCGCGGATCTGGATGGCGGCGATGTTCATGGACACGACCAGAAGGATCAGCAGCAGCGTGGTGGCAAAGACCATGGGTTTGGCACCTTCAGAATCGGGCGATTGAAAGCCGAGATCGAAGATGTGGAAACCCAGGTGCATGAACTTGCGCTCGGCATGGATGAAGGGCCAGGTGGTGTCCAGCGGCAGGGAAGGGGCCAGTTTGACCACGCCGGTGATCATCAGCGGAGCCACCTCACCCGCGCCGCGTGCCATGGCCAAAATGACCCCGGTCATGACGCCGGGAAGGGCGCTGGGGAGGACGATGCGTTGAATGGTCTGCCATTTGGAGGCACCACAGGCCAGCGCGGCTTCGCGCACGCCGCGTGGCACGGCCACCAGGGCTTCTTCAGTCGCCACAATGACCACGGGCAGGGTCATCAAAGCGAGGGTCAGGGAGGCCCATAAAATGCCGCCGGTGCCAAAGGTGGGCGTCGGTAAGTTATCGCTGAAAAAGCCGTGGAAATAAGGGCAGCGGGCCACGGTCAGGATGAGCAGGAGCACGCTGACGATCCAGAGCGTGCCTTCCACCTTTTGCAGCAATTTCTGCCGCTTTTGCTGGGTGGGGATGGCGGAGCGATTGTGCGAGGAAAGGTACACGGCCACGCCGATGCAGACAATGGCCCCGAAGCCAGCGGCGAACCACCAGTTAGGTGCCATGGGATACTGCACGCCGCCATCGATGAAGCCACCGACGCCATAGACGAAGAAGCCCAGGCCGAACACGCCGAAGACGATGGAGGGCACGCCTGCGAGGTTGTTCACGCAGATGCGGACGACCTGCACCATGAGTCCCTGGCGGGCATATTCACGCAGGTAAATGGCGGCGATGATGCCAAAGGGGGTCACCATGACGGCCATCAAGAGGGTCATGACAAAGGTGCCGAAGATGGCGGGGAAAATCCCGCCTTCGGTGTTGGCCTCGCGCGGTTCGGCCAGCAGAAATTCATAGATGCCGTGTAAAAACACGCCGACACGGCCAAAGAAACCCAGGTCATTGGGTTGGTAAAAATGCAGGATGTCTCCCAGGTGCTGGGTGCGCTCTTCGCCTGAGGCCAGCTTATAAACCAGGGTATCTGCCTGCTGCATGGCGCGGAGTTTTTTGGCCTCATCCGCCAGCTTTTGGTAGCTGGCTTGTTCGGCATCAATCAGGGCTTTGACATCTTCCGTGCGGGAGCGGATCTCCAGCTTTTTCATCCGCGCATTGATGTCGCCAATCTCGTGTTTTTCGATCTTCAGGATCTCATCCCGCCGGGCATTGCCTTCTTTGACGAGGCGGCTGAATTCAGACTCAAAGGTCTCGTCTTCGACCGGGATTTTTTTGCCATCGGTCAGTTCCAGACGCACGGGGGTGAAGACGGCGTCTCCATACTCCATCCGCTCTGCCACATACACGCCTTTGGCCTCCGTCTGGGAAACGATGGCGGAGTCATCAATGAAGCGGAAGCCCAGGTTATAGACGTCCTTATTCCCGGTGAAAATCTGGTGCTCCGTGGTGTAGCTGCCATCGGGTTTCCGGCGTTCCTGGGTCTTCACCAGACTGCCTGCGATCTTGGTTTCTTGATCGCCTATTTTCAGAGTGTAAACGGCGACGGGATCTGGCCAAAAGACGGAGAGACCATTGGCGGCGATGAGTAAAAGCAGGCCGCTGATCATGATCAGACCCACAGTGAGTCCGGCGGCGGTGAGCCACACTTTGATCTCGCCTTTCGTGCGAGTCGGCTTTTGAGAGGGCACTTCAGACATCAGACGATTTTAAATTTGTCGCGCAGTTTCTGGCGCAGGACTTCGGCCCCTGTGTTTAGCACAAAGGTCATGCCAAAGAGTACCAGGGCACCCAGGAAGAGGGTGCGGTAATGGGTGGAGCCTTGGGCAGCTTCGGGGAGTTCCACCGCGATGTTGGCGGAAAGGGTACGCATGCCGTTGAAGGGGTTCCAGTGATCCGCCAGGGGAAAGTGACCGCTGCCGAGGCCGAGATCGCCAAACAAGAAGTGCCCGGATTCATCGAAGAACGGGGTGTTTCCCGTGGCCATGACCATGACCATGGTTTCACCCACGGCACGGCCCAGGCCGATCATGATGGCGGAAAGGATGCCTGCGGAGGCGATGGGCAGGACGACGGAGCGCACGACCTGCCAGCGGGACGCGCCCAGGGCCTCAGAGGCGGAGGTCAGCGAAGGCGGGACATTGGACAGGGCATCTTCTGCGATGGTGAAGACGATGGGGATCACGGCAAAGCCCATGAAGAAGCCCACCACGATGCAGTTCCGCTGGTCATAGGACATGCCTGTGAAGCGCGGCCACCACATGCGGAAATCGGCGATCTGATGACCATCTGGCATGGTGACCACAAACACGGCTTTTTCCAGCGCAGGCCCCAGCTCCCAGCCGACCCAGGCGAAAAACAGCATGACGGGGGCCACCAAAAGATACTCGGTGCCCTTCGGCAGGCGATTGCGCTGGACGATGGGGAGCCGCCCCCAGATGAAGCCCAGCAGGCTGGCGGAAAGAGGGATGGAAAGCACCAGCAGGAGGATGGAGGGGATCCTGTTTTCGATCAGCGGGGCCAGCCACAGCGCGGCTAGGAAACCCAGCACCACGGAGGGCAGGGAAGCCATGATCTCCATGGCTGGTTTCACCACGCGCTTCATCTTGGGCGCTAGGAACTGGGAGGTGTAAATGGCGGCCAGTAAGGCGATGGGCACGGAAAAGATCATGGCAAACAGCGTGCCTTTCAGGGAGCCTGCGATCAGTGGGATGAGCGAGAGTTTGGGCTCAAAGTCATCCGTGCCGCTGGTGCTCTGCCACTCGTACTTCGGCTTGGAGAAGCCCTCATACCACACCTCACCAAAGAAGGCCTTCCAGCCTGCTTCCGGGTGCGGATCACTGATTTCATACAGGTGCATGGTGCCCTGGGTGTCTAAGAAGCCCAGGTGCTCCGCCTTGGAATCCATGGCCACGGAGATGGCCTCAAACGGCAGTTTCAGGCTGCGGCGCACGCTGGCGGTGGTGGCGTAGCACAGCGCGCACTCCTTTTCATTGCCCACCAGGAAGGATTTATTCCGCTGGCTGGCCCGGTAGTAGGTGATGGGGCCATCGATGGGCTGAAACTCCTTCGTCATGCCAAACAGACGCATGGTGCCGCCTTCGGGAATGAAGAGGCTGAAGATGCGCACCTCTCCCTTCTCATTGTAACAAACCACGCTGACCTGACCAAAGAGGTAGTCCACGCCTGAAACTTGCCCGCCATCGAAGGGCTGGAACCGCTGCCGTAGCTCCCAGCCACTGCTCAAACGGTAAAAATACAGCACCTCGCCCTCTTGCGTCATGGCCAGCAGGCTGTCTGCGGTGCCGGCGACCAAGATGCGTGTGGGGTGGGCTCCGGCCAGGAGGGGGGTCAAGTCATCGCGGGAATCGATCTCGATCTTGCCCTTGCTCATCAGGCCTTTTTTCTGCTTCAGACTCATCGTCGTCAGCGTCCGCTGGCCATTGATGTCCTGGATGGCGGCAAAGAGTTTCTTATCCCCCGCATCCGCGTAGTCCATGTCCAGCACCGGACTGTCGGCCCCTTCACCCTCACGCAAAGGCTGCAGCGCCTCCGCTTTCACCGTGGGTTTGACGATGCCTGGCCCTTTGGCCTGATATTCGGACGCGTAGCTGATGGTGACAAAGCCGACTTTCCCATCGGCGGTGCCGATGGAGACGCGGCCCGTGACGGGATCATGCCGCTTTGAGGTGATCTGGGTGCCCTCCGGCAGACCTGTGGGCAGGCGCTGGGTTTCTTTCCCATTCACCGGCTGGAAAACCACCTCAGTCCCGCCTTCAAAGTAAAACGGCAGCTCTGACCACTCATCCAGGCCCACAATGGCTCCCTTTGGGGCAGCTAGGGACACCTTGGTCTTTTCCTCCACCCGGGCACCTTTAAAGAGAGGGGCAATTTCCAGGGCGATGAAGGCAAAGATGCCAAAAACGGCCACGATGATGCCAATGCCACCGAAAACGATGGCGGAATTCATGAAGCGATCCCAGCGGAGTGTCCCTCTAGACACGATGAAGCGCTCCGGCACGGGGCGCGGAGCAGCCCGGGTGTTGGTCGTAGGGGCTGGAGCGTCTGATGAACTTGGCGGCATATCGGGAGAATAACCGGGTCTTACCGACCCGCGTCGTTAGAAAGCCGGGAGTGAGGCATTTGCAAACGACAAAAACACTTCAGAGGTTACAGGAATGACACTTCGCACCTTCTTCTTGCTCACAGACGTATCTACCTTTACCTAGCTAAGCTAACCCAAACCCAAACCATTATGGCCCATACTCTGCCCGCACTCCCTTACGAAAAGACGGCGCTCGAACCGCACATCGACGCCACCACGATGGAAATCCATCACGACCGTCACCACAACGCCTACGTGACCAATTTGAACAACGCCCTCGCTGGCAAGGCTGATCTGGAAGCCCTCTCCATCGAAGACCTGTGCAAAAACATCAGCAGCGTCCCGGCTGACATCCAAGCTGCCGTCCGTAACAACGGCGGTGGTCACTACAACCACAGCCTCTTCTGGACCATCATGGGTCCAAATGCTGGCGGCGCCCCGACAGGTGCCCTGGCCGACGCCATCACCGCCGCTTTCGGCAGTTTTGACGCCTTCAAAGAAGCCTTCGCCAAAGCAGGTGCCACTCGTTTCGGCTCCGGCTGGGCATGGCTCGTGGTGAAAGACGGCAAAGTGGCCGTCACCTCCACCCCGAACCAGGACAATCCCCTCATGGACGCCAGCGGCACCCCCATCCTGGGTTGCGACGTCTGGGAGCACGCCTACTACCTGAAGTATCAGAACAAGCGCCCTGACTACATCAGCGCCTGGTGGAACGTGGTCAACTGGACCGCCGTTTCTGATCTCTACGCGAAGGCCCTGTAATCCAGACCTTCCCCGGAAACATCGCTTTCCCACCACGCGGAGCAGCCCCACCGGCAGCTCCGTTTTTTTATGGGGGGTTGGTGGGGGGGGGTGTTGGCCGGGGGGGGCGCCGGCGGCCGCTGGCCACCCTCCACCCCCCCGCCCCGGGGCGGGCCCCCCCCCCGGCCGTGCACGCGAGGTCGAAGCGGTGTCGCCTGGACGGTAAGCGAGCAAGAA
>JAOZVT010000781.1 GCA_025869455.1 Prosthecobacter sp. | reverse complement strand
GAACCTTCTGGCTCGGGTTTCGCGGCGGTCACTATTGATGCCAAAGGCCTACTCAAAATGAAAGGTAAGACGGCTGACGGTACAGCTTTCACCGCAGCACTCCCTGCAAGCTCAGACTACCGATATGTAGCCTTCTTAAACCCATATAAACGCAGTAACAGCTTCCTGGCTGGCAAGATCCAACTCACCGAAGCCGCAGAAGATGTGTTTCATATGTCCCCTGCAGAAAGTGGTTTTGACTTCCAGTGGAAAAAGGCCTCCCTGCTCCCCAAAACCACCGATAAAAGCTATCGTGAAGGCTTTGGCCCGATTGACCTCTTGGTTACCATGGAGTCATGGACCCTTCCTGGAAAAGGCCAGAATTTGGCTCAGGTTCTGGGTGCTGAGAATTTCCAGTTCGATTTCGACCTCTTTGGAGCAGATCTTGATCTTGTAAATAAATACCTGGGCATGATCCCCAAGAAGCTAACTGTAGATGCCAAAGGCAACCTAGTCCCAGTTTATGGCGACGCCTTTGCTCCATCCGACCTAAAGGAGTGGGCTAAGATTTGGACAGGCAAGGTGGACCCAAAAACAGGCATCTATACGGGTACATTGACACTATCTGACCTTGTTGATCTTGATGGCGAAGAAACCAATATTCCGATCAAGTTTATCAACCGTAAGCTATCCATTGCGGGCATTCTATTCAACATTGATAACCCAGAGATTCCTCTGGCATTCGGTCACTTTATTCTTCCTCCAGTCAACCCCAAAACAGAACTGATTAAAGCAGGTGGATTTGAATTCGGTGGCATCTTTGAAGCCTTGGGACTGGGAGCGCCAGATTCAGGTGAAATTCCTGCCGGCACTGCTGGAAACTATACAAGTGTGCTCAATAAAGCTCTAGAATATGACTTCAGCAACTTTCCTGGTGGGGGCGGCATTGGAATTGACGTTACAGGAACATTCAAGGGTATACCAGATAACGGAGCCTCGGTAAATTTCTCCATCGCTCCAAACTTGTCTTACATTGTCTTCAATGGACGTAAAGTACCCTTGATCGGAAATTCGTTACCGGTAGCGCTAGTGTTCTCTGATGCCACTTCCAAAAATTACAAAAACACTCTCACGGTCACAGTCTATATTAATACCACAACAGGCCTCGTAACCGGATGGAGTGCCAATTACGTTCAACTACTCAAAGCCCGTTATACTATTGGAGGAAGAACCGTTTCTTCCTACGTGCCAGGAGTCGCTACTTGCATTAATTCAGGCAGCCCTGTTAAGGTTCCATAAACCCTCACCGTTAAAGTCTCCAAATGGCCGCTGTCTAAAACAGCGGCCATTTTTTATTTATTATACTACGTAGCTTACTAATGACATCGACGAAAATAGCCCCCATCCACCCCCTCTTTTCTAACTAAATTGGGAATACCTCCCAGTTCAAGCTTTCACCGCGACCATAAACCCACGCCCCACCATGGTGTCCTGATAAGCTCCTGGGGTAAAACCAGCCTCGGTCAGCAGGTCGGCATACTCGCTCACGCTATAACATTTCCCCTGAGTGGAATGCATGAGCAGGCAGGAGTATTCGGCCACATGGAGCGGCCCGGTTTTATCGGCATTGATGATGGCATCGTGAATGATCAGCAGGCCACCTGTGGGCAGGGCGGAGTAAGAGGCAGCCAGGAGTTCCTTCACTTCCTTCATTCCCCAATCATGCAGCACATTGGAGTAGAGGTGGACATCGCTCCCCTGAGGCAAGCCTTCAAACATGTTGCCCGTGGTGACGCTAACCCGATCCGCACACCCGCGTTCTTCAATGAGTTTTCCGGCAATGCGATCCACTTGATTTTTTATAACTACCTTTGGCATCCTAATACTAATGTATTAACTTGCTTGGACTGCATCCCTATGATCCATAGTTTACTTCATGACCAAAACACTTCGCCTTAGCTTTTTGACCGTTCTAATCGGTAGCAGTGCTTCCTTGGCTGAAACCATGCCCCCTACCATCGCAGGCAGCTATCAGGCACTTCTTTTCACGGAGGCTGCTGATGCAGGCGATCCTGCCGGGCTCATTACATTGACCGTCAGCGCCAAAGGAGCTGTCTCAGGCAAGCTGATCACCGATCAGAATAAAACCTACTCCTTCAAAACCACGCTGGACTACACCGCTGTAGAATCCCCTGGAGATGGACAGCCCTTGGGCTCAGCCGCCCCAACAACCATTTCAATCAAACGCGGTAAACTCTCGCTCTTAAACCTGGACCTGACATTCAAGAACTTTTCCGTGGATGTAAAAACACTTGAGGCTGCCCTGGCTGGAGAAATTGCTGGGCAGACCATTGAAGGCTTCAAGGTGAAAACCTATGGCAAGAACGAATCCGCGCCTGCACTGGGTGCCTACACGTCCGCTTTTAAGCTATTACATGAGGCTGAAGAAGAAGAGCCCGCAGGCCCTGGCTACGCCATTGGAAAGATCGACGCCAAGGGCACGCTGAAACTTATCGGTAAAACCGGTGATGGAAAGGCTTTCACCGCATCCATGCCCGGCGGCTCCAAAAACCAGTTTGCATTGTTCGTGAACCCCTACAAACGCGTCGGCAGTTATCTGGCTGGAAAGATTGTTCTTAGCCAGCGCGGGGATGATAAATTTCACATGGCAACGACTGGAGGAGTCGATGGACAATGGAAAAAAGCTGGCTCTGAGAAGGACAAGAGCTATCGCGCCGGCTTTGGTCCCCTGGGGCTGCAGATCATGATGGAGCCTTGGACCGTCCCGACCAAAGGTCAATCGGTGGCCAGTTTGTTCGGTATCGATCCAGCGACTGTAGTCTTTAAGATCAACTTTCGCAAGCCGATCTATAATGGCGAACTTCCCAGTCTGCTAACCATCAATGCCAAAAACGCTTTAGTGGTCCGCGCCAGCGATAGCGGCTTAAACCCAAACTTTGACGGCTATTCTTACACTGGAATATTCACCGGTAAAGTGGATCCCAAAACTGGCAAGTTAACGGCGTCACTGAACTTTTGGGAAGTACAAGACAATAATTTCACTACCAAAAAGAGGAAGCTTCTGACCGAAGGCGTGCTGCTCAATTTTGAAGGAGGTGCAGCTCAATTTGGTTCGGCTTTTTCCGAGTTACCGCCTGTGAATCCAAAAACGGAAACCACCATTTTTGACATGGTCACTCTAACAAATATCCAGACCGATCCGCTTCGCGTTTTAGCGACGGAAAAGGGTCTCGCAGGCCTTTATGAGGGCATTTTCGATCAAGAAGACCTGACAGACCCTGCCCCACAGGACATGCCCCCCTCTGGGGCCGTTGTAAACTTTGCCTTATCGGACGATATGCAAACCTTCACTTTTTATGGGCGGACAACGACGCTCTGGTATTCCGATCTCGTCGGGGGCTACTTGATCTACTCCAGCATCAATGTCAGCGAAAAGGACTACATCAGCGGCACACTCCATTATAACCCAACGACCGGGAAAATTTTCCGTTGTGAGGTCCTCTATGAGAAGACTGGAAAGGACTATCGTTTTGGATATTCCAACGGCCGTCAAGTCCCGCAAAATACAATCATCAAGCTTCCTTGATCGCTGTGCTCAGACCTTGGCTGCCAGTATGAAACCGCGGCCCACCATGGTGTCCTGATAAGCTCCTGGGGTAAAACCAGCCTCGGTCAGCAGGTCGGCATACTCGCTCACGCTATAACATTTCCCCTGAGTGGAATGCATGAGCAGGCAGGAGTATTCGGCCACATGGAGCGGCCCGGTTTTATCGGCATTGATGATGGCATCGTGAATGATCAGCAGGCCACCTGTGGGCAGGGCGGAGTAAGAGGCAGCCAGGAGTTCCTTCACTTCCTTCATTCCCCAATCATGCAGCACATTGGAGTAGAGGTGGACATCGCTGCCCAGTGGCAAGCCTTCAAACATGTTGCCTGTGGTGACGCTAACCCGATCTGCACACCCGCGTTCAGCGATCAGTTTGCCTGCGATGCGATCCACGGGAGCTTGATCAAACACGACCGCTTTGAGGTGCGGATGCTGGGCGGCGATGGAACAGGCATAGATCCCCGAGCCTGCGCCGATGTCCAGCAATTGAGTGCGACCTGTCAGGTCCAGCTTCTTTGCCAGAGCCTGGGCCAGGTAACGCCCCCGGCAGTCCATGGCAGCGGTGAAGCTGCGGGCAAAGTCCTCTTGCTCCATGGCCTTGTGCCAGTCAAAAGCGGCTTTGTCCCCTGACCATCCGGCGGGTTTCCCCGAGCGGAGGACTTCCAGAAAATCTCGTGCGATGGGCCTATCATGCAGGGAGGCATAATAAGGTCCCAGGAACCATTCAGAGCCGGAGCACAGATACTCCTGGGCAGTGGCGGTCAGGTGGAAGACGCCTGACTCCAGATGAACCCAGCCATTGGCGGCAAAGAGGGTCGTCATGACATCCACGGGACGCTCATCCCAGCCATGATGGGCGCAGATTTCCGCCAGGGTGGAAGGATGTGCGGCCAACCAAGTGAAGAAGTCCAGTTGCAGGGCGGCCGTGGTGAGATCCACCGCATAGAGGCCATCCCGATAACGGTAAATGCTGAGTGGATCTGTGGCAGGTGAGGCGGTCAGGTCGGTCATGAAAAGAAGAAATGGTGATGTTGGAGACGGTATGTTACAGACAAAGTCAGAGACGAAACGTACAAAAGCTTATGACCCCTATCCTTTACGTCAAAACTGGTTGCCCATGGTGTGATGAAGTCCTGGAATACATGGACGAACACAAACTGCCCTATCAAAAAGTCACCGTGTCAGGCAATGCTGCGGCGATGAGGGAGATGGTGGACTTATCCGGCCAGAGCAAGGCCCCGACCATGGATTGGGATGGTGAGGTGCTGGCGGACTTTGGGGTGGATGAATTGATTCCCTTTTTGAAAGCGCGAAAAGCGATTTGAGAGAGAACATGGCGTCCGTGAGATAAGTGATGTGGGAGATGGATCGGGCTGCCCCTCCAGGGCAGAACGTGATGTCGGGCGACGCGCCGATGACCGGAGGTTAGCTCGCTTCACCTCCGGCTATCGTGGGGTAGCCCGCTGGGCTACTGAAGGGCGTGGGTTGCCTGGGCCAGCATGGCTTGGCCCTGGATTTTGCTCAGGCCAAAATGGCACGGCAAAGATTCGCCGGGCTAAGATGGATCGCCATTCGAGTATGAGAATGAAATAGCGGGGCTTATTTCGAAGCGGAGTTTTGGCGAGCTAAAGCTCTGGAGTACTTAGATCAGACCTCTTTCGAGGTTCAGCCAAGTTAAGGAGACTTCCGAAAACTCATTTTATGGGGATCGCTGTTTAGACACAGGCAAGATGCCAATAGTGTTCGGCAAGGAAAATGCTTTGGG
>JAOZVT010000780.1 GCA_025869455.1 Prosthecobacter sp. | reverse complement strand
CCAACGCTCAAAATAAAGGGAGGCAGGGCAGCAAGCCGCCGCTTCATGGCCACATCTGGAGTGGCTAACTGCGACGTGCCATTTGGCAATACATGCACTTTTTCAGCAGCCACCTTCAAAAGACGCAACACCTCTGCGCGTGTATGCTCAGACACACACACGACCTTATCTGCACGAGCTATCCAGTTCACCGTCTTTTGAAACCTCGCCTGCTGCGCAGGAGTCAAATCCGCAGGGTCGGTCAGAGGAATCAAATCATGCACGGTCACAACCGTACGAACAGACGGACGGACCGAAGCAATCAAGTCTGCAAAGCTGTGATCAAGCACATGCAAGACCCCTGATTTGACACGTGACTTCACCATCCATGGATAGACCACCCGTCGCTTCCACTGCTTCATCCAGCGGCCTTCACCTGGAGCCTCGACCGCTCCACATGGAAAGAGTGAGCACACATCGGCATCCGCCTCGGCTTCATGAACCAAGGTCTGCCAATAACGATTCATACTCACCCACCCCATGCTAGGATGCGCTGGAGCCAAATAAATGGTCGCCCCAGACTTCATGATGGACGTGAGTTCATCACCTCCAGGTATGTTTGGTCCAAGACATCCGCATAACCTTCACCCTGAATAAAATGGGCAGGGCCAGGATTCATCTGATGACGATCTTTGCGCAGAAACTGAAGAATGCGTGTACTCATGCCTTCGGTGTCCTCTGGTAAGATGCAGCCATTTACCCCTTCTTCTAAATACATTTCATGCCCATCATAAGCCGTGATCAGCAAAGGCAAGCCACAGGCAGAAGCCTCCAGGGCGACGAGAGAAAAGGTTTCATACAGCGAAGGAAACAAAAATGCATCTGCTCCTGCATACCAACGCTCGACTTGCTGGGTCGGCGGAATTAGTTGCAGCCACTCTCGCCAATTGGCGGCGGTTTGATCCAGTCGTGGAATCAAACTCGATTGAGCCCGCTCCCCCGCCCCAACAACGAGAAAACGTAGATTCAATCCCAGTTCCTCTTGAGCCGTTAAACGACATGAATTCAGGGCCTTCACCGCATGCCATAAACCTTTGCGCTGATAATGCCCCGTGCTGACAAAAACGAAGATATAGTCTTGGGGCATCGCGTGAATCTCCTCACGCAGCGTATCGCGCCAACGAGTTCTAACCCCAGGATTGAAGCGGGAGGTGTCCAAGACATTGGGCAGCACACGCACCTGTTTCTGCACAGATAGCTGAGGACGAATTCTCGTGGCCAGCCCTTCAGAAACGGGAAGGATCACACGCCACCGCTTGGAGTTCAGCGTTAATGTTTCCTGAGCCCAGCCGATCATCGTGTGAAACACACGCAGCCGCTCTTTTATAGAATGTGCAGGTTCGCGACTTTGCAGGCCTATCCAGGTGCGATTGTGAAAGTGCAGGGACATGACATCGGCACCGGGAATATCAGGCCCCGTTGTGTGGACAATATCCCAATTGACACCCCTCAGTCTGGACCAAGTCAGACGACACCAAGCCACCAACCAAAACCACAGAGGCTCAAGCAATCGTAGAAACGCTGCACGAGGCAGAAGAACAACCTTCACACGATCATCCACCTGATCGTGAGCTAGGCACCACAATTCAACCTGCCAGCCCTTGTCCAATAATGACGGTAATGCTTGAAACAAACTCTGCGTGGTTGGCCGCCCAGATTGAAAGCACGGGTCCATCCAGAGCACGCTCCCTTGCTGTTTACTTTCCACCATCAGGTTGCCTTTTGAAAGACCGTCAACAATCCATAAGGACGAAGCTCACGGCGCTCCTTGGGAGTTAGCTGTGTTTCTGCATCGACCAAAACGACAGGGATAAAAACTCCCTTAACAGGTAACTTAGCGCAACTCAGCATTCGATCCACCGTATCCCGCGTGAGAAACCAATCGTGGGCCAGGGCCTTCATCCCATAAGGTGCAAAGAGTGCCGTTAGTTCATCTTCCGTGTATCCTTCACGCATGTGCTCAGGATTTGGAAACGGTTCTGGCGGACGCGGAACCGTGATAACGGCATAACCACCAGGTTTTAAAATGCGGCACAATTCAGACGCCGCCCGTTCATGATCTGTGATGTGCTCTAGAACTTGGGTGGACAAAACCACGTCCACGCTGGCATCAGGCAAAGGGATGTCTAACAAGGATTCACGCATGACGCGCACATTTGGCAGGCGGCCAGCATTTGCCTGAAGCTGAATGAAATTTTGCTCATCATATTCCAGGGCAATGGCTTCCTGAAAGCCAAGCTCAAGACAGCGACGCACAAACTCGCCCGAGCCTGCACCACCATCAAAGATCACTCCTTGCCGGGGAGTCATTCGCATGGCTTGCTCAATGCGAGGCCACTCCACCCGATAACGAATGGTATTGAAGGTGAATAGCCAGCGACGGGCAAAAGAGCGAAGCAAAGACATTAGAGAGCAGAGTGAATGAAATAAAAATTACCGTCCGAAGGACGTGCCTCACGATACCCCAGATCCAGAAGGTACTGCTTTAAATCGGCAGCCGTGCATCCGAATTCGCGAAGCTGATGATCGTAAGCTTCAACAACCAACGCTGGTTTTTGCCGGAGCAGGAATTCTCTCATGCCACGCAAGGCCAGGAGTTCAGCGCCCTCAATATCCATCTTCACACAATGAATGATCGGTTCTGGCTGCTTTTCAGCCCACCACGTTTCCCAAACCACCACCGGGACTTCAATATCCCCAGTCATGCCTTCTGCCACCAGCCGAGAATGGCCCGTATTGGTATCATGCAGACGAAACGGCAAGCTGCCAACGCGATCACCGATGGCCAGACGATTTACGGTTATGGAATTTGTTAGTCCATTCAAAACAACGCTTTGCTCCAGCAAATCTGCAATCGGCGGATTAGGCTCAAAAGCCTGCACATGAGCGCCCTTGCGCAACTTGGCCACCAACAAAGAAAAGTAACCTACATTGGCACCAATATCGGCAAAGCCACCGCCTTCAGGAACATGGGATAGAATGAAATCCTCTGTCACGGGCTCAATATTCCCAAAGAGTTTCAAGCCCATCGAAATGAAATCATTGCCAGCATTCACACACATGGGAAAGCCCGCACGAGTTTGTACCTGAGAAGAACTCTCTCCAAGGGCATCCCGCCAAGCGGGACGTCTCAGCACATGACGGAGCATAAAATCGCGCCCCCGGATCAAAGGCCAGACACGTGCTAAATGTGACAAAAGATATAAAGGTAAGTTCATCAGATGCATCAAAATCGCCTAATCCTTGGGCGCATGGGGACGATCCGTTGACCTCGGTTTTGCATGGCCATTGAGGCTTCCTCTTCTGCGGAAGATGATTGCAAGTTTTTTTGTTCTAACGCCTGCTGACGTGCTAAAGCCGCCACGCTGGCTAAGCACATCCAAAACAATACATTGTTAGGAAACACCGTCAGGATGCTTCCGCTAATCATCGAAATAGCAATGATGGCAAAGGCGAGCGCGATCATACGTGCGGCAAAATGCCGATCCTTATCCGCATTGAGTCGCCAAGCTTGGTGATGGGTGAGCAGCAAAAATAAGGCCCCAAAGATTAACATGCCAAACATCGCCATAGCCCCGAAACGCACCAAAACTTCGCTCAATGGGTCATGGTAGTGAAACCGCCCTTCTCCCGTTTCATCAATGCCCCAGCCCATGAGCCTATACGCCTTTGGATTCATAAGCACAGTGGCAAAACCTTCCAAACGATCCCAGTAAGTGCCAACCGTTAACATGCGCCCCATAAAGCTACCTGGAGTCGCTAAACGACCGATGAACTCGTTGACCAAATCAATGCGTTGAACCAACCAGGGGGAACTGAGCACCAAAGCAAGAAAGCTGCCTCCTGAAAACAGGTAGAACAAGCGAGTGCGGAATTTCGAATAAAAGCACCAGCCCGCAACAAGGGCGATGGGCACAATGAAAATTGGCGTGCGGCTCGTAGAGGCAATCAAACCTGCAAAATGAATAACGAAGCACAGGATAGCGATCGAAGGGCGCAAAAGCGGACGCTGATCTTTTTCAGTGCTCCCAAACCCCAGGAACAAACTGACGGCGGCTAGACTCGCACAGACCACAGATAAGGCGCTTGGAGAATTGAGAGTGGAAAAGGCGCGAACCTCCCCTGCCACAAGTTGTTTGATTTCGATGCTTAACCCCGTTTTCAGATAGTCCACCTCAAACTCGGCAAACCCTTGAAGCTGCTGGATCACCCCATAAATGGCCACCGGCAAAAAGATAAAGACGAGTAGCCGCCAGAGCTTCTGAATGTCGGTCACGGAGCGGAAAAGCATGGGCAGCACAAACAACAGCAGTGCATACAATCCATTGTTAGCCATGGCTTGGAGCACCCCATTCATACCCGCTTTTTCTTTCAGGTAGGCAAGAGCACCCGTTCCGACCATCAACACACAACCCGCAGCGATGGCGACTAGATCTCGAAATACCAATCGCCGAGTTCCCAACAAACCACCTATCGCCAATGCCACCACGACTCCGCCAAACATCGCGGGGGTGATCCCGAGCACAAAAGGCAAATCGCCGTGGCTGACGCGCCCGCCCATGATCATGAGCCTTTTCAGCAAGTCATTGTACCCGCACAAGGTCAGCCAAATATAAAAGCCCGTGCGCGGAGAAACCACGCTGAGCAAAAAGCCGCCGACGAGGAGATAACGGCAAAACTCGCCGACCGTATTGCCTTCTGTCAATAAGATGGAAGCGAGGGCGAACAAACCCACGCCCCCCATGATAAACATGGGGAACATCGCTCCACTGCGTCCTTCATTCATGCGTCTAGGCGAGAAAAATGTTCAAAGGCTCTAGCCCACACCGCATCCGGGCGGAGAGCCGAAAGGCAAAAAGGACGTTCACGTTCAGAACGACCTTTAGCCGGAACTTCGCAAACGGATGAGCAGCAAGGCACACAACTCAAAGGAGCCGTAAGCGCCAAACCATGCTCAGCCCGAAACGGACCCGTGCGTGCGACTGCCGTAGGACCAAACAAGCCTACGGCGGGGACGCCCATGGCTAATGCGATATGATATAAACCTGAGTCATTGCCAATGAGGCCAGCACAACGCGAGGCGTAAGCCGCAGCCTCAGAAACCGAATGCTTACCCAGTCTATCCAATGTGCCAGCAGGCATGTCCGACATATCCAGATCCCCCGCCCTACCTAGCACGACAGGGGTCCAGCCTTGATCCAAAATGCATTGGGCCAATTTGGGCCAATAGGAAAGAGGCCACTGCTTCAGATCACCCGACACCAAGTCATTCCCCGCACGCGGGACGATGGCCACATGATGAGGCAACAGTTGATTGCTTTTATCTCTCAGGTAACTCAAGTCTGCCGAATAACCGCGATCC
>JAOZVT010000779.1 GCA_025869455.1 Prosthecobacter sp. | reverse complement strand
AGGCCTCGAGGACGCTACAAAAGAGATTAACAAGGTTTTCAGTGTGCCCCGCCCCGATACCAGGTCGCCTCAGTTCATAACGAAGGAAGTTAAATTTGAGGGGAGCGCCCTGCTCCACAATGAGCAAATCTGACTCTCTTCCGGTTTCCTTGGCATATTGCTGCCAAGTGAGAACCTCATCCGTTTTGGCGGTTAAGACCAAGCCTCCCAGATTGGCTTCCATAAAAGCGCGAGCGATGGCCTGCCCGCTGCCAGAGGATTTGCCAGAGCCCGTGCCACCGAAAATTTGCACCCCTTCAAAAGCATCCTTGAGATGCCAGTAGTTCTCCGCCTGCTTAGTTTTGGAGTCAGGACTGAAGTCGATGAGTTCCTCGTCATTATCCGGCCAATCTTTGAGGGATTCGGTTCCACCACCTTGAGGACGAGATAGAAACTGCATGGCGATTCAGTGAACAAGGTTCATTCATTTACCTAGATAGGAAAGAGATAAGATGCGAAATTTCGTCCAAAGCAGTCGAGTCTTCTGCTCCGAAGACTTTTCTGAAAATTGGGAATTGGATGACCCATTTTCATGAACTCAGCACGATTAAAGACACTTTAACACGCATTTAATGACAGTTTATTGACACTTTAATCACGGATTGTTATCCTGTATTCAGGAGCATCCAATGGGTTTTAAGCCAAATTACAGTCTCACACCGGAAACCGCCAAGGCACTGATGGCCATTGAATCTGCACGGGCAGCCGTGGACAGATTGCCGATTCATCCGCAGCTCATCGCTTCCTTGCGGGAGTCGGCGAGACTACTTTCGACCCATTATTCGACGCAGATTGAAGGCAACCGTCTGACGCTGCCTGAAGTGGAACAAGTTGTCGCTGGTCAAGGAGGGTTTCCGGGGCGTGAACGGGATGAAAAGGAGGTGCGTAACTACTACCTAGCCCTCGAACAGGCGGAGGCGACCGTCATGCTCAAAAGGGCGCTTACGGAAGAGGATATACAAACACTTCATGGGTTGGCCTTCGAAGGGAAAGCCAGCCCAACGCCTTACCAGGACGGTCAGAACGTCATCCGAAACAGTGGAGATGGTCGCATGGTTTACATGCCGCCAGAGGCCAAAGAAGTGCCTGTGCTCATGCGCGAACTGATCGAATGGATCAACCATGAAATCGAAGTCCAGCGATTGCCAGCCCCGGTGATTGCCGCTTTGGCTCATTACCAGTTTGCGACCATTCACCCGTATTATGATGGCAATGGCAGAACCTCACGATTGCTGGCCACCTTGATTCTTCACCGCTGTGGTTATGGCTTGAAAGGCATCTATTCGCTGGAGGAGTATTATGCCCGTCATTTGCGCAGTTACTACGACGCATTGGCTGTTGGTCCCAGCCACAACTATCATCTGGGCAGAGCCGAGGCGGATGTGAGCGGCTTCGTGCAGTATTTCTGCGAAGGCATGGCAGATGCCTTCCTCAATGTCCGAGCTCGAGCTGAGCAAAGCAGCGGCGATGGAATCAGAGACAAAGGAAGCGTGATGAGGGATCTACGCCCGCTTCAAAGGCAGGCTCTGGGACTGTTCGCCCAAAGCAAGATCGTCACCGCCAATGAACTGGGGGCTTATCTTGGCCTTGCGCCCAGACAAGCGCGTGAGACGTGCGCCAAATGGGTTGAAGAGGGATTCCTGGCGGTCGCAAATCCATCCAAGAAAGCTCGCAGTTACCGTCTGGCGGAACGCTATGAAAACGAATTGACGTGATCGGTTGCCCCTCCCCTCTCTTACCCTGCTCGTCTTTTTCACCTCTGGGTGCGCCCAAATAGTTGCGCTTTGCAGAGGCCAGCGAGCGAGCTGAAATGAAAATCCTAAGCTGTGCTTAGGGGAGATGTCTGAAGGAAAAAATTGCAATATTGCAACCTCGCAACATCGCGAGGTTGTCTGCTGGCAACAGAGCAATCTCTGTTGTGATGTTGTTGCATTGCAACATCACTTGCGACCTCTCAACGTAACAATCTTGCAACAACGCATGCGATTATTCTCGCAAGAGTGGAAGCGAGGTAACTTTGCTGATAGGATCGCCGAATGTTACGAGTCGTGTCTCATCAGAGCGCGGCGGCTGCCCGCCAATATTATACCGAAGGTCTGAAACGAGAGGACTATTATTCGGAAGGGCAGGAGGTCGCTGGGAAGTGGTATGGCAAGGCGGCAGAGAGGCTGGGACTTTCTGGCGGGGTAACGCCTGAGGCCTTTGCGGCCCTGGTTGAAAACCGTCATCCGACGACGGGCGAGCGGCTGACGCCGCGCACCAAAGCGGATCGGCGGGTCGGCTATGACATCAACTTTCATGCGCCCAAAAGTCTCTCGGTGCTGCATGCCCTAACGGGAGATGATGACATCTTAAAGGTTTTCAGGTCGGCTGTTCAAGAGATCATGAGCGAGATGGAAGAGCGGGCAGGGGCAAGAGTCAGGCGCTCTGGAGCAGCGGCCAATCGCACCACTGGCAATTTGGCTTGGGCGGAGTTTGTGCATTTCACCGCTCGACCCGTAGGCGGGATTCCAGATCCACATTTGCATGTTCACTGCTTCACCTTCAATGCCACCTTTGATGATGTGGAGGCTCGCTGGAAAGCCGCCCAATTTGGCGACATCAAAAAAGAGGCGCCTTATAGTGAGGCCGCATTCCATGCCAGACTGACAGCCAAACTGGCTGGCATTGGTTATGGCATTCGCCGGACCAAGACAGGCTGGGAAATCGAAGGCATCCCGCAATCTGTCATTGATAAGTTCTCACGTCGAACCGCTCAGATCGAACGCTTTGCGGAAGAGAAAGGCATCAAAGACGCCAAAACAAAGGATGGGCTAGGAGCAGCAACCCGAGAAGGCAAGCGGCATGGGATGACCTACACCGACCTGCTCGCCGCATGGGGCGTGCGGCTGACGGATTCAGAAAAGGTCATCATTTCCAAAGTGCGCTTTGACCGCGATGGAAAAGGTCCGGCTGAGAAAATCACCGCTTCTGCGGCGGTGGATTATGCCACGGAGAAGATGTTCGCCAAAAATTCAGTGGTCGAGCAACGACGGTTGGTTGCCGAGGCGCTTCGCTATGGAGTAGGGCAAATTACCCCGGAACAGGTCTGGCGGGAATTGTCTCGCCGGGAAATGGTTGTGGGCAAGGTGAAGGACACGGTTCTCTGCACCTCTTTGGACGTGTTGGCTGAGGAGGTGGCTTTGATCAATTTTGTCCGATCTGGCCGGGGCATGTGCGCCGCCATCAACAAAGGCGGAATCCATTTTGGGAATGATAAGCTGTCGGCTGAGCAAAAAGGGGCGGTCCGCCACATCTTGAGTTCAACGGATCAGGTGATTGCCATTAGGGGCGGAGCCGGGGTGGGGAAGACCACCCTCATGAAAGAAGCTGCGGAGCAGATAGAGGCAAGTGGACGGCGTGTGTTTGCTTTTGCTCCCTCGGCGATCGCATCACGCGAGACGCTGCAAGAGTCTGGCTTTGTCGGAGCCAACACGGTCGCGCATTTGCTGTTGAACAAGAACCTCCAACGCCAGACGCGGGGGCAGGTCATTTGGATTGATGAGGCGGGGTTGCTGGGTGCCCGTGAAATGTGGGAGCTGATGCAGGTGGCGGGAAGTTCCACCAGGATCATCCTGACTGGCGATAGTGGGCAGCATGCGCCCGTTGCTCGTGGGGATGCTTTCCGTCTCCTGCAAAAATATGCCGGGTTAAAAATTGCTGAGGTCAAAGAAATCCGGCGGCAGGAACAGGAGACCTATAAAAAAGCCGTGGCCGCCTTAAGTCGGGGTGATTTACCGAATGCCTTCATGAGTCTGGATAAACTTGGAGCCATCATTGAGGTGGCGGATGAAGGCGAACGATACCGGGCATTGGCGGCGGACTTCATGGAACTGAGCCGCAAAGGCACCCCGCCACTGGTGGTGTCTCCCACGCATGGCGAGAGTGCCAAGGTTACCGAGGCGATTCGTGAAGCCAAGCGTCGTGCGGGCAAGCTCGGGGAGGAGGGAAGTTTCATCCGCTTGCATAATTTGCAGTGGGAGAATGCGGACAAAAAACGAGCTGAGAATTACCGTGAAGGCTTGGTTGTGCAGTTTCATCAAAACGCCCAAGGCATTCGGCGTGGAGAGATTTTTTCTGTAACAGGCCGAGACGAAAAAGGTAATGCACTGATGAGGTCTTCATCTGGCCGAGAAATGAGTCTGCCAATGAAGTTTGCAGAGCGTTTCCAGGTTTTTGAAGAACGCGAAATCCGTATTGGCAAAGGCGAGCAAATCCGCATCACACGCAATGGAAAAAGCAGCAATGATCGCCGCCTTAACAACGGCAATGTTTTCACCGTCGAGAAGTTCAAGAAGAACGGCAACATCGTGTTATCAAATGGGGCAGAATTGGACCGCCATCACGGACACTTCACGTATGGCTACTGCCAGACCTCCCATTCTTCGCAGAGCAAAAGCGTGCGTAACGTTTTGGTGGCACAAAGTGAGGATTCATTCGTTGCCAGTTCACGGGAGCAGTTTTATGTATCGGTCAGCCGTGGCAAAGAGAGCATCAGGATCTACACAGACAGCCGCCTTGGACTGCAAGAGGCGGTGGGCAACACGGCGGTTCGCCAGTCAGCCCTTGAACTTGCAGGCATAAGCAAACGTGATCTTTCCTCGATGAATACAGACCTCACTAACAAGCAGTGGCGTGAGGCTGTCCAAAGTCGGAAAGCCGAGGGGGAGGCTCGCAGCCATGTGAAAAACCTGCTCGAAGCGCGCAAGCAGGACGTGGCAAAAAAAGGTGCTGACATGAACTGGCGGCAATATGTCGAAATGCGCCGGGGCTTGGTCAGTGCAGATGGGAGAAGCCGCTCCAAAGGGCATCCACAAGGAACCGAAAAGAAGAGCGTCAATCTAGCCAACAAACGGCGGAGCTTTGCACGTCCGACGGAATTAACCACGGCAGCAAAAGCGAAGATGCAGGCCGCCAAAGAGGCCAAGGGAAACTCCCCGGAGGTTGGGAAAAAGCCCGTTGCTCAGCCAGAGACCAAACAGGCGACGCATCCCCGTCAAAACCGTTTTGTGAATGCCTACAAATCGGCGGTTTCTCACTTCAAGGAAAAGACGGGCCGGAATAAGTCGGCGGCTCCTGCCAAGAGCAGCAACGACAACTTGCCAAAGAAAGCCGCCCCGACAAAAACGGCGTCGCAGGGCATGGCAAAGCCTGTGCAACAAACTCAGGCAAAACCAAAAGCGTTGCAGCAGAGCAACGCGTCAAAGGTTGCTGACCATGCGGCGAAGCAAAAAGCCGTCGAAGCTAGCAAGGCAACCCAGCAAGCTGCTAAGGTGGCGCAGGAAGTGAAACAGAAGGCGGCGACTCCGCCGCCGCCAACACCACGCAAATAAACGAGCTATG
>JAOZVT010000778.1 GCA_025869455.1 Prosthecobacter sp. | reverse complement strand
TCATTACAATGAACTATACCCATATACAGAAAGCCGATTTACTCCTTTAAGCCCTCCCATCCTTGCAGGGCTTCCGAGGCTGCACCTTTCTGATCAAGGTCGGCGGCAGCGCCATGGAGGACCCCGTGGTGGTGGATACCTTTCTCAAAGACGTGGTCTTTTTAGAAGCCGTGGGCATCAATCCTGTGATCGTACACGGCGGCGGCAAGGCCATCTCCAAAGCCATGAAAGACAGCGGCCTGGAGGCCAAGTTCATCAACGGCATGCGCGTGACGGATGAAGAAACCATCAAGATCGTGGAGCAGACCCTGGCCCGTGTGATCAATCCCGAAATCGTCAATAAGATCAATGCCTTCGGCGGCAAAGCGGTGGGTGTGCCCGGCACGGAAGTCTTCACGGGTGAGAAGATGAAAGGTGACCTGGGCTGGGTCGGTGAAGTCACGGACTGCAAGCTCGGCCTCATCCAAGCGGCGGTGGCCGGTGAATTTGTGCCCGTGGTTTCGCCAGTCGCCCGGGAACAAGAGAGTGGCAAAACACTGAATGTGAATGCAGACCTTGCCGCCTGTGCTCTAGCCACGCGGCTGAAGGCGACGAAGCTCATCTTCCTGAGTGATGTGCGCGGTGTCATGCGGGATCCCAAGGATGAAAGCACCCTCATTCCCAGCCTGGACACAGCGGCTGTGGAAGCACTCAAAAAAGAAGGCATCATCAGCGGAGGCATGATCCCGAAGGTGGACTCCTCCCTGGAATCTCTCCGAGGTGGCGTGGGGAAAGTGCACCTCATTGACGGGCGCATTCCTCACGCACTCATTTTGGAGATTTTCACGGACGTGGGCATCGGCACAGAGATACATCTGTAAGCCCAAACGGAAACGGATAGGACAGGATTAACAAGATTTCAGGATTAACAAGATGGATAGAATCAATGACTTTGAACCGGCGTGGATGGACCAGTATGTGATGCCTAACTATGGGCGTTTCCAGATCTGGCCAGAGCGCGGTGAAGGACCGTACCTGTGGGACACATCAGGGAAAAAGTACCTCGACTTTGCTGGCGGCGTGGCCGTGTGCCCGCTAGGCCACGCCCACCCAGAGGTGGCAGACGCCATCGCTGCCCAGGCACACAAGCTCATTCATGTGTCTAACTGGTACTGCATCAAGGGTCAGGCCCAGCTAGCCCGCATCTTGGTGGAAGAAATCGTACGCATCCCAGGCAAGTGCTTCTTCAGCAACAGCGGTGCTGAGGCCAATGAAGGCATGATCAAACTGGCCCGTAAATACGGCGTCAATAAACCTCTGGCAGATGGCAGCCCACGTTATGAGATCATCACTTTCACCGGCAGCTTTCATGGCCGTACCTTTGGGGCCATGAGCGCCACCGCGCAGGAGAAGATCCATGGCGGATTCGGCCCCATCGTGCCGGGTTTTGTCTATGTGCCTTTCAATGATGCGGAAGCCCTGAAGAAGGCCATCACAGAGAAGACCGTGGCCATCCTCTTTGAACCCATGCAGGGAGAAAGTGGCGTGAACCCGGTGACACCGGACTTCCTGCGCACAGTGAAAGCCTCGTGTGAAAAGCATGACCTGCTGATGCTGCTGGATGAAGTGCAGTGTGGCCTGGGACGCACAGGTGAAACCTGTGGCTGGCGCTCCATCATCCCTGGCGATGAAATCCAGCCGGATGCCATCAGTTGGGCCAAATCCATTGGCAGCGGCTTCCCGCTCGGGTCCTTCTGGATCAAGGACCGCGACCTCGCTGAAAACGATGCCCGTAAGCTGTGTGACCTACTCGGCCCCGGCACCCACGGCACCACCTACGGTGGCAGTCCCCTGGCCTGCGCCGCCGGCCTAGCCACGCTGAACGTCATCTTGCGCGATGACCTGACGGCACGCTCCGCCACGCTCGGCAGACAGATCGCCGGAGAAGTCGCCTCATGGAAGCTCCCACTCATCAGCGACATCCGCGCCTTTGGCATGATGATCGGCTTTGAGCTGAATGAAGATCTCCTCATGGAAAAAGAGGACGTCAAAGCTTCTGGCAAGATCGCCTCCATCTATGTGGCCAAAGCCATGCTGGATGCTGGACTCCTGGTCGTGCCAGCCGGACCAAAAGTCGTGCGCTGGCTCCCCCCCATGAATCTGACAGATGCCCAAGCAGCGGAGGCTCTTGGCATCTTCAAAGCTACGCTGGAGAACCTAGCAGAGCTTGCCTAACCGGACCTCACGCGGATTTCAGGATTCATTCCCCCCTATCGAATCCGCAAACCGCCCCTAGGTCCTCCTACCAACCTTGTCATTTTGTCTCTCCATTTCCCATGAAACATCTCCTTTCCATCGAGCAGCTCAGCGGCGCTGAGATCGAAAACTTGCTGGCCGAAGCTGCCGTCCTGAAAAAGAACCGCAAGACCTGTCCGCAGGTTCTGGCTGGCCAGCAATGGGCGCTCATTTTCACCAAGTCCTCTACCCGCACACGGGTCAGTTTTGAAGTCGGCGTGCGTGAACTCGGCGGTCAGGTCATGTTCCTTTCTGGAACAGACATTCAGTTAGGCCGTGGTGAACCGATCAAAGACACCGCCCGCGTGATGGGGCGCATGATTGATGGCGCGATCATCCGCACCTTTGCCCAACAGGATGTGAATGAATTTGCCGAATACAGCGGCATCCCCACCATCAATGCCCTGACCGATGAAGAGCACCCCTGCCAGATCCTGGCTGATTTGCAGACCATCAACGAGCGTTTCGGTAGCTGGAAAGGCAAACGCGTGGCCTTCCTGGGCGATGGCGACTGCAATGTGGCCCGCTCCTGGATCTGGGCCAGTGCCCGGCTCGGCTTTGAACTCGTCATTGGCGCACCCAAGGAATTCCAACCCGCTGCCGAATTCATGGCCAAGATTCCTGGTCATACGATCAGCGTTACGGATGATCCGAAAGCCGCCGTAGAAGGCATCGACGCCATCTACACCGATGTCTGGGTGAGCATGGGCAAGGAAGAAGAAGCCGCTGGACGCATCGAAACCCTGCGGCCTTGGCAAATCAATGCCGAGCTGATGAAACACGCCAAATCAGAGGCCATCATCATGCACTGCCTGCCTGCTTATCGCGGCAAGGAGATCACCGAAGAAGTCCTCGAAGCGCAGGCCCCAGTCATCTTTGACCAAGCTGAAAATCGCCTGCATGCCCAAAAAGCCGTGCTGGTGGCACTAGCACGCCAGTAATTGGTGTCAGTATTCCCTGAACAGTTTTCAGTACTCCACGAACCCTCATGGTGTATCTATCTACTCTGGCAGCCGAAGCTCACTGAACTCTGAAGACTGACCCAAGACCGCCCCATGCACCGCCACACTCTCACAGACCGCGTTCAGTTCGCCGATACGGACATGGCGGGCATTGTCCATTTTTCCAATTTCTTTCGCTACATGGAGCGTGTGGAGCATGACTTCTTCCGCGCCTTGGGCATGTCCATTTGGGACAAATCGGTGGAAATTCCCGTAGCGGAAAGGGTTGGCTGGCCGCGTGTTCACGTCTCCTGTGATTTCAAAGCGCCCCTGTTCTTTGAAGAAGAGTTCACCATGGAACTCCTGGTCGAAGAAGTGCGGCCTAAAACCATCCGCTACGTTGTCCGCTTCTGGAAGCTCAATGGGGAACTCAGCGCAGAGGGCAAACTCATCGCCGCCTGCGTGCGTAAAGACCCGGCCACCGGGAAAATGAAAGCCGTGGATATCCCTGAACGCATCCGATCTAAAATCACCACCGCCCCGCCCGAGCTACTGAAGCTAGGCTAAAGACACGCGGCTTTTTCTAAACATCTGAATGATACCTACCTCCAGCACTGCCTTTTACGTCGCCCAACAGCAGGTGCAAAAGGGTCCCTTCCCCCTGAGCGAAATTAAACAGATGCTCAAAAACGGTGAGGTTGCACCGACGGATCTGTGCTGGGCAGAGGGCATGGGAGAGTGGCAGCCCCTGAAGGACATTGTGCCGATCCGCACCTCCTTGGATGAGGAAGAAGGTCGAAATCCCTACACGCCACCGGAAACACCGCCCAATGACATCTGGAATCGCCCCTCCTATGCAAGGAGTCCAGAATCCAAAAGTTACGGAGGCATTGGCCGGATGAAATACTTCGCGCTCACTTTGGCCATCGGATTTGCACAAAACACGCTGATCAGTGGAGATGGCAAGGAAAGTTCGCTCATCTTTGCCGTCTTTGGAGCCAGTCTCCTAGCCTCCTTTTATGTCGTGGCACAGCGGCTTATCAATGTGGGCATGAAGCCGTGGATGTGTGTGCTCTCCATTGTACCGATTGTTAATTTCTTCATCGGCTACCGCTGCCTTGTCTGCCCAGAAGGTTATGCAGATAACAAAAAGTTAGACAAAGCCGGAAAGATTCTCGTCTGGGTCTATGCATTCCTGGTTCTCATGGTCATTTCTGCCATGGTGATACTCATGACGGCTCCTCAGCCCTGAGTCTCTTCATTGCTGAGACCAGATCATGAAGGAACCGGACACCTCAACCGCAGAGGAATTCAATCCGTACACGCCACCCCAGGTGGAGGATATTTACTCCACGCAGCCCAAGAAGTATCCCGGTATCGGGCGACTGGCTTTCCTGATCGTTGCCATTGTCTTGCTCACGGCACAGTTTCAACTGTGTCAAAAATTTGGCATCGTTCCTCCGACATTTGGGTTCATTGGTTTAGCTAACATTATCATCCTACCGTTTGTGTATCTACGCCTCAAAAACGTGGGCAAGAACCCTTGGTGGATGTTAATGATGCTGATGTTCCCCCTTCAGCTTATTCCCACGTACTGGTGCCTCTTTTGCCCCGCCGGCTACACGGAAAGCCAGAAGCTGGACAACTACGGATGTCGTGCCCTTTTGTGCATCCTCCTATTGAGTATCCTAGCCATTCTAACCGCATTGCTGCTGGCTACTTACAATCTCTCGAGAAACTAGGCCGCAAGAAATTCAGGCGTATTTCCGGCCTTTTGCTTAGTGTCCCTAGGTCTCTTATTGACAACTTAAATAAACTGTTCATTTGAATGGCACCTCACCCTATAAGAGCCATCATGAATCCCTACTACGTCGCCCCGAATCATCAGCAACAAGGACCTTTCGACGCTTCACATATTGAGGCCATGTTTCACGCGGGACAGCTTCAGAGTGATGACCTATGCTGGCAGGAAGGGATGGCGGATTGGCTTCCCGTTTCAGAGGTTTTTCCTGCTTTAGCGCAGCCGTATCAAGCTACCGAGGCGGTGCACAATCCTTATGCGGCCCCATTAGCTGCTCCCATGGCACCTCAGGCTAAACCAGACGGCATGGCTAATTTCAAAGGGAACTACGGCGGCATTGGGCGAGGGGTTTACATTGGCGGTCAATTTCTAATCTTTTCCCTTCTGGCGCTTCTGGGCAGCACAGCAACCAACT
>JAOZVT010000777.1 GCA_025869455.1 Prosthecobacter sp. | reverse complement strand
AGCATGCAGCTAGGCGTGGCAGTAGGAGACGCCGCCCCAGGGACAACCGGAGCCAGCTTCAGCGGCTTTGACCTGCCGGTGGTGGGCGGGAATGATCAATACGCCTTCCTGGGAACATTGGCGGGTGGAGACACAACAACGGACAACAACCAAGGTGTGTGGAAGAGTGCCGCCAGCGGCGGAGCCCTGACCTTAGTGATCCGCAAAGGCGACGTGATCAACACAACGGAAGGCAATAAAACCGTGGAGAAAATGGACCTGCCCGGGTCGAACTCGACGGATCGCCGCTGGGAACAACCCGTGATGGACAGCACCGGCCTGACAGTGATCAACATCACCTTTACCGACGGCAGCACCAGCCAGATCCAGGCCCCATAATCGGGAGCAGAATCTAAAGCCAAGAAGAAAGAGCCTTTCGAAATCGAAAGGCTCTTTTTACTTTTGGTTAGGCTGTTTCCAGGCTTCTTGAGGAAGGGGTTAATCTTTTGGGTTAGACGATTTGCGATACAGATCGGCGGAATTCATCGAATCAGGAGAATCGTCACGAAGGGATTCCTCCTTCAGAAATCTGATCATGGGAAGCCTTTTCAGGGGTGCATGCTGGTGATCCGCTCTGATCCTCTTTGCCGCAGAGCGGCAGCCGAGTCTTAGCGCGGCCTTTCAAGGCCGGAAAACGCATTCAATGTTAGGCCGCGAAAAAGGTATCGCAGCGCGACACGCGAACAGGTCGCTTTTCCCCAGACTTGATGGATCAGGTATGGCGACGGGTTCGCGAGTCACTCTGCGACGCTTTTGTCATTTGGGAACGCCGATCGCGGCAATGCATCTTTTCCGCTCTGGATCTCAAAGGCTGCGTCTGCGCCGACCCACGAAGGCAATGCCAAACACCATCAGCAAGGCGGCTCTAGACGGCTCTGGGACGAGGCTGACGCTAAGAGTGCCGGAGGTATAAAGCTCACTCAGATCCCAGGCTAGACCTGGACTTAGGTCGGGGAGTTCCGTTTGGGCAAAGGTGCCTATTCCTGTGTCTGTTAGGCCGCTCCAGTCAAACAACTGCCACTGATCTCCGGCTTGAAAGTCGGTCACTTGATTCGGGTTTCCCACACGAAGGATGCTGTCAGTGCCTAAGTAAGCATAACCTGATACGACCAGCATGTCCGCCGTCTGAAGGGTCGCTACCCCAGCTTCAAGCCCCGTGCTGACGTACACGGGACGGGAGAAAATATCCAAAGTCACAATCGTACCACTGTCTAAGATGAGCATGCCGCTACCGCTGGTGGCAAGCTCCAGCGTGCCTGCCGCTAAGGTTTCCAGCGTGCTGTCACCAATGCTTAAGGTGCCACCGCTGATGATGATGAATTCATTGGCAGCGGGGGCAACGCGCCCTATCCCTCCAAAGGTGGCTCCATATTGCACCGAGACATAACCAAGACCTGTGGCAGAGCCTGCCCGATCCACGTTATGCGCCAGTAGGGTGCCTTCGGAAACAATGGTGCCACCGCTATAAAGGCTGTTCCCCGTGAGCAACCAAGTACCTGTGCCGAATTTTTCCAAAACCACGCCTGGAGAGGAAGGATAACCGATGGTGTCTCCCATGCTGACAATTTCATTCGCGCCCGTGTTGGTGCCGCCGAGTCTCAGGGTGCGCGGGGCAGTGTTAGATCCCTCGGAGATAAACGGGCTGGTGAATTTGATCGTGCCCGTGCCTGTGTTTTCAATGTCAGCCGTGATGGTTTTGATGTCCCGAATCACGTCTGTGTTTTTAAGGCTAATGGGGCGGTTCGTCACCGAATCCGTGCTGCCGATGTAGCGAAGCGTGGAGGTTGCATCCACATCCAGGGCAGCAGTCGTTTGGGTGGTCATGTCAATGATTGCCGCTGCGCTATTCGCAATGCCCGTCCCCAGGGAACTTGGGAGTCCGACATCCGCCAGGGTGGTCACTTCCACAATGCTTCTGGCAATGTTGGCTTTGCCGCTGAAGGTGTTGGCTGGCCCAAGTTGAGTCGTTCCTATACTGATGGTTAGGTTGAGATTGTTTTCATTGGTGCCAGAGCCACCAATGAAACCATTGCGGAAATCAAAGGTGCCTGAGACATAGGTGAGGAAGGTGGAAAAGGCAGTGCTGCCACCTACCAACGCGTTGTTGGTGCCAATGCCGTCGGTGCGCAGGCCCCCATATTGGATGATGGGAACTGAGCCACTCCCTAACGTCAATTTTCCACTGTCTTGTCCTGATCCCAGCGTGAAGGTGGTGCTATAACTCAGGGGATAGGTGATGCTGGCACCTGTGCCAGAAGTGAGCTGCAAAGTCCCATCCAAGATGCGGGTGGCTCCGGTGTAATTTTCACCAGACACATAACCGGAGGGGGCTTCGATGACTAAGGTTCCAGGGCCTGCTTTCGTGAGTGCCGCTGTGCCAGCTCCTGCATTGTTGCTGATCTTGCCCACGAGTTTAAGAACGCCTTCCGTGTTATTCTGAATGATGACCAAGTCAGCTGCACTGGCGGGGGCACGAAGCGTGCTGGCCGAAATAACGACATCATGGGCACCGACTGCGGGCGTGACCAAAATGCCTCCCGTGGTCAGGATGCGCCCCGCCGCATCTTGCGTGATGGTGGTATCTTGAGGTTGATTGAAGCGCAGGCTGGTGATGGCCGTATTGGCGGCGAGTGTGGTCAGCGTGACTCCAGCGGCAATGTCCGCATTCCCTGACAGGGTGGAGGCTGTGCTATTGGTATAACCAGAGATGCTGGATAAACCTACGATGTTACGTACGCTGCTTACCGCCGTGGTGGTGGCGGCCCAATCATTCAGACCGATGGTGGCGTAGGCGACTCCTCCTGTTCCTGTGAGGATCGCATTATTAGCTCCAGCCGTCGTTTTGATTGTCCCTGTGGTTGGTAGGTCAAAGCGTACCACAGTACTGGCTGGACGTGTGATGGTGGTGAAGCTGAGGCTCAAGCTGTCCGCCCCATTTTGATCCGCCGAGATCCGGTAATTGCCCGCATTGCTGAAGGTCAGCGTCGTGAAGCTTTGGCTATTGGTCGCCCCACTTTTGCCAGTGAGGCGGAGCATGGAACTGTTGCTCATGGACAGCGCGCCGCCTGCGCCGCCCGTGTAGAGGATGTTGGTCGCGGGGGCGGTGTCCGCAGCAAAGTTGAGATGCATCGTACCATTTTTCAGCGCCGTGGCTCCTGTGGCGGTGCTGGTGCCATTGAGTGTCAATGTACCAAAACCTTCTTTGTTCAGGATGCCTGAGGTGGCCGTGATGTTGCCTTTCACATCAATATCCCCATTGCCTGAAAAGGTGAGGGCTGTTCCGCTGATTTGAGCAGTGATGCCAGTGAGAATCAAAGTGCCGCTGTCGGATGCAATCCGCGTGGCGCTCTGCACGCGCAGCAGGGAATTGATCGTATTCGTGCCACTCAGGTTACGGATGGCTCCATCCAGGGCCACGCCCTGTCCACTCGCCCGAATGCTTTCGGAAGTGGTGATATCACCGGAGAGATTCAGGGAAGCTCCTGCCAGGACACGGGTGATGTTGCTTCCCGCTTCGCCTAACGCAAGATCACTCTGAATTTCTAAGACCCCACTGTGCACTGAAATCATGCCGGTTAAGGTGTTCGCTCCTGTTAGAATGGTGCGTCCGGTGCCATTCAGAACCAGGGAAATAACACCGCTGCCATTGTTGACGATGTCAGAGTTGATCGTCAGATTGCTCTCGCTGGAGAGGTTGGTTAAGATGATTTCACCCGGCGAGTTATAGTAACCTCCAGCAGTCAGATCACTGCCATCGCCCAGAGCTCCTACCGTCAGGCTTTTCGCGGATTGAATGATTTGAAATCCGCCCAACTCTGCCAGCCGAAGTGTGTTGGCTGCGCCAATATCCAGGAGACGATCCGCTGTCTGATCCGTCATGGAAAGTGTGCTGATGTTCGTTTCTCCCGCCAAGGTTACATCACCCGTCGAGAGTGAGGAAAGACGCACATTGGCGGTCAGTGAATCCTCCAGTGTCGCTCCATTCGGCTGCTCAATATCACCTGTAAAAGCTCCGATAGCGCCACCACTCAGGGCCGCCCAAGTGCTGCTCTTGCCATCCGCACTCGTATAAGTGGCCCAGGGGCCGAGAAAGACATCTGATGAACCACCAAATGTTCCCGTGATGCTGCCACTGGCCGGGCCTTTGATAGCTACCGTGCCAGCATCTGAGCGTGAGATCTCACCTAGATTAAGATTGGCTGTGCCAGCATCCCCTGAATTCACCTCGATGGAGGTGCCACCTTGTTGCACATTTAAAGTGACAAAGGATTGGCTGTTGGTTTCACCAGCGGCTCCATTGACAATCATTCCCGTCGGCGTGGCCAGTCCACCAATGAGGCTGAGAGAACCCGGCGCTGTGCCATGATAAAAGATGTCGTTATCCGGTGCCGTAGCGCTGGTGAAGTCCAAGATGTTTAGACCGCCTTCCGTCCCCGAGTTCTCACTTGTACTGCTGACATTCAAGACTCTTCCAAAGGAGGTGTCACCCGTGTAGGTATTGGCACCACTGTAAGTCATGGCTAAGACGGAGGTCGTATTGACGGGCGAATAAGCCGTGCGTGAGAAGGACTTGCTGCCGCCTGCTGTCTCTGTGATAGCACTAGAGATCGTGGCATTGAGTACATTGATGTGAGTGTGAATCCGAGCGTCTGCACTGAGCAAGATGCCGCCTGCAAAATTACTGTTCGAGGATTCAATGCGGATAGCTCCCCAGCTTGAGACACCAATGCCAGCGATGGTTATCGGTAAGGTGATGGTGCCGCCTCCACCAACGGCAGCGACAGATCCAGATTCAACGGTTAGGCCGCTTAATCCTGTGAAGCGTGTATGATTGATGGCCGCATAAATGCCACCCGTTATCGCATTCGCACTTTTAAGAGTAAGCATACCCGTTAGATCGGGATTACTGACATCAAAACTAATGTAGCCCAATGCAGTTCCTTCAGGTTTAAAGATGGTTAGGTCACTGCCAGCGACAGGGACTTTCATGCGGATGATACCCGAGCTTCCGTTGGATGATCCTGTGGCAATGCTGATGACTGAGTTGGGTGCAAAGTTCAGTGAGCCTGTGCCAGTCAATGAATAGGCCAGATTTGCACTCGGCAGACTGTTCCCCAAAAAGGGCAGGAAATTCAAGCCCGCGAGAGTGAAAGCCTGATCCACGGTAATGGCTGCACCTACATTGCTAGAGGTGCTGCCGAATTGGGCAATGGCGCTATTTGACCACGTTTGATAGGTCGTTCCATCATACCAACGAAGGTCCGTTAGGTTCCAGGCACCAGCTGTATTTTCAATGGTGCCAGGTGTGTTTAAATCTCCGTCCCATGTGTAGAGAGGAGCGTCAGCGTGCAGCAATGGAGCAGTCAATAAGACTGCCGCCATGAGTGCCTTGGGGGG
>JAOZVT010000776.1 GCA_025869455.1 Prosthecobacter sp. | reverse complement strand
GATCGCAATCCCCTGCACCTCATCCCTGAGGCGGCGCTTACGTATGGTTATGCCAGACCTGTAGCTCATGGAGCCATCCAATCCGCCATTGTATCCAAGTTGATCGGTATGAAGGTGCCTGGACCTGGGGCTGTCTGGATGAATCAAAGCATGGAATGGATGCGCCCAGCCTTTGTCGGTGAAACTTTACGTGTCGAGGTCGAAATCGAATCTCTTTCCGCAGGGGCGGAAGTCCTCAGTCTGCTGCTCCGTGCAACTAATGATAAGGGTGAAAAGGTCATGCAAGGCACGGCCAAGGTCAAAATTGCAACCCAGATTGCCGCCACTGAATCAGAAGAAAAGACTCCAGAGACCAAAGTCGCTCTGGTCACTGGAGCCTCCCGCGGCATCGGTGCAGCCATTGCAAGATCTCTGGCAGAGTCCGGTCACAAAGTTTGTATCGCCTACCGCTCGGAACATTCTCAAGCTAACCAGTTAAAATCCGAACTGGAAGCCGCAGGTGTTGATGCCTATTGCCACCAAGTTGACTTTTTACTGGAAGGCAGCGCAGAAAAGTTGGTCAAGACCATCGAAAGGACTTTGGGCCGCGTGGATGTGATTGTCCATGCAGCTACTATCCCTCTGCCTAATAGCACCGTAAGCGAAACGACATTGGCGGACTTTCGTTCATGTCATCGAATCCATGTTGAAGCAGCTTTGGAGATGATTCGTGCCGCAGCTCCTGGCATGATGGAACGGCGCTTTGGTCGGCTTATTTTTCTTGGCACTTCTGCGTTATTTGGCCCACCTCCAGCCAAGTGGTGTTCCTACATTTCCGCCAAACAAGCTCTCTGGGGCCTGACCCGATCTGCTGCGGCAGAACTCGGCCCGTACCAGATCACGGTGAACATGATATCACCCGGCATGACCGTCACGGAACTGACCGCAGATATCCCTCAGAGAATCAAAGAAGTCGAAGCCAGGAAAGTCCCCCTACGCAGACTTGCTGTCCCTGGAGATACGGGGCAACTTGCGGCTTTCCTAGCCAGTGAGCAGGCGGCTTATCTGAACGGACAAAACATACCGCTCACTGGCGGCCCCGTCTAAATCCAATACACTTCGCTCATGTGGTCTAGCCTACAGACATCCATTAAAGCTGACCTATATCGGATAAGGGGTAAAAGGGGACTTCCATCCTTCCTTGGGACTTTTCTCACTCACCCACCTTTTCGATACGTCAGCCTCATGCGTATCTGCAAAAGCGTCCGTCAAAAGGCCATCCTTCGCTACACGATCTACCCCTTTCTAATCCTTTGGTTTTTAAGATTGGGGCGCAAATTTGGGATTCGGATTCCTCTCAGTTGCAACGTTGGCGACGGACTGCTCATTGAGCATTGGGGAGGGATCTGGGTGAACCCTAGTGTTCAGATTGGACGCAATTGTAACATTGCCCACGCTGTCACTTTGGGCTGGTCTGGAAGTGAAACCACCAAAGGTGCGCCCATCATTGGAGACAATGTTTTTTTAGGCCCTGGGTGTGCGGTCATTGGTCGCATTAACATTGCCAATCATGCTCTCATTTCGGCGAATTCCGTGATTCTTCAGGATGTTCCTGAAAATGCGGTGGTCATGGGCGTTCCTGGTCGCGTTTTTTCACGCAGTGGCTCTCATGAGATTATTAAGTTCTGCTACAACGGATAAGTTTATGTAAGCGACTTGGCCGCATCCGCGAGTTCACCTTGATGCAAAATGAACTTTAATGAGTGAAAAACAGGATGCAGCCCTAACCACTTGTATCGCCCCTCGCGATTCGATTCTTGGGCGGTTTGTCTCTTGGTTGAGAAAGCCCAATTTTCACCGGTCCTTCGTACCTCAAATGGAAGGCTTGCGGTTTTTGGCCATGCTTGTGGTCTTTTTCCTCCATTTCGATCAGGCAGTTACATATAAGCTCCATTCAGGCCCCACCCACTTAGTCTTTTCTTCACTGCAAAAAATCTGCCAAGTCGGTGACTACGGCGTCCATCTGTTCTTTGCTGTCAGTGGCTTTGTTCTCGCCTTGCCTTTCGCACGTTGGCATCTCGGAAAAAGTAAAGCAGTCGAACTATCGCCCTACCTGCTTCGCCGTCTATGGCGATTGGAACCGCCGCTTTTAATCAATCTGCTTTTGCTTTTGCCCGTGACTGTCTGGGTGGTTGGCAAGCTCTCTTTCGCAGAGGCCGTACATCGGTTTTTCCTGACACTCTTTTACTCGCACTACCTGACCCTGGGTGAAATGAGTCCCATCAATCGCGTTTCATGGTCACTTGAAACAGAACTCCAGTTTTACCTCTGCATGCCATTGCTGGGGATGCTGTTTAAGTTGAAGAATCCAATCATAAGGCGCTCTTTTCTTGTGATACTCTCAGCTACTTGTATCGCCATGAAACCCCATCTGAACATGGCATGGTTGCCTGCACAGTTTGAATTTTTTGCCGCCGGAATCTTACTGGCCGATCTATATCTTACAAGTGAACCCACCTCTTTTGGCAAATCTAAGTTATGGGATATCACGGGTTGCCTTGCATTGATGGCCATGCCTTTGATCAAGCTCTATTATGGATCTGGAAAAGGCCCGATAGAGTCAAGCCTGCTAGTCTTCTGTGCCTTTCTCATTCTCTCTTCGTCATTGAGAGGAAAATATGCATCCAAGCTTTTTTCAGGGAGCGCCATCACATTGGTGGGCGGGATGTGCTACTCATTCTACCTGTATCATGACCCCGTACTACGCTACGTTGGTTCTGCCCTTGAACCCTTTTTACCAAGAACCTACGAAAGCCGATTCATCGTCGAATTCCTGATTTTGACACCCTTGGTGGCCGTGGCAACACTCTTCACGTATGCGCTTTTTGAACGGCCTTTTATGGGAAGCTCGAGCAATAAGTCGAGTGTCGCGTAGAAGTAAGAACCTCTTAATTTCGTCTGACATCACCGCATCGGAAAAAGCCATGCACCGATCATCACGATGGGGAGGCCTACCAGACCCATAAGAGACATCATGGGGGTCACGATTTTCAGGGTCTCCGTCTCTTTCATCCCGGTCATGCGAGTGATGATCCAGAAGCCGCTGTCGTTTAGCCACGGGATGGGTTTGGAGCCACAGCCCACTGCCAGTGCCAAGTAAACCGGATGGAAAGGCAGGTCGCCCGCCTCCATGAAGGCACGTGCTAACGGAGCTGCCGTAATCATGGCCACCGTGGCGGAACCCTGCGCGGTGCGAACCAGCGCGGTGATGCAAAAACAAATCGGGATCGCCCAAGTATGGGCGGCATCCGTGCCCAGTCCCTGAATCACCGTGGCGACGTCTGTCTGGCGCAAGGTGCTACCAAAGGCACCGCCGGCTGCCGTAATCATCAGCACGGTAGCCCCTGACATGATGGCCGACTGGACAACATCCTGCATCGGTTGGGCATCCTTCTGGCGCTGACGAGAAAGCACCCAGAGACTGACGACCGCGCCGATGGACAAGGCCACGTTACTGTCGGCATACCAGGGCATCTTTGCCTGCAAAGAGCCGTAAGTGATCATGGCGACTGGTAGCAAGATGGGCAGGATGGATAGAAATAAGGAAGGCAGCGGCCCAGTCTCCATCGATTGCGTGGCCTGCGTATCCTCTTCAGGCAATTCGATCTTCCAGCGTTTGTTGGCCCAGACGGCATAGAGCAGCCCGAAGCTGGCGGTAAACAAACCCACGATCAAACCCGCCACCATCATCATCCCCACATCCACCCCCAACTCTTTGGCGGCAAAAAGCGGTCCAGGCGTCGGTGGCACCAATGAATGGGCCATGGTGGCCCCCGCCACAATAGTCAGTACATAGAGCAGGTAGTTTCCGCCTGTGACTCGTGCCATGGCTTTTCCAATGGGCATGAGCAGATAAAACACCGCGTCAAAATAAACGGGAATGGCCAATCCGAAGCCTGCAAAGACGAAAGCAATGTGCGCCTTGGTCTTCCCAAACATAGACAACAGCGCCTGCACGATGCGCATCGCGGCACCAGAATCCAGCAAGCACTTCCCCATGATCGAAGCCATGGCTATGAGCAGGCCCATGCTGCCACAGGTTTCACCAAAGGCTTTCAGGACACGATCTGGTGGCGTAGAAACAGCAAACTTAGCCACCTCTGCGGCTCCCATTTTCCCCAGGCTTTGCTGATGTTCGGCATAACTGACCAACGCATCATGAGGCGTCACAAGCGCGACGACAAAGGCAGCCAGCATCATCGCCAAGAAGGCGTGCAGGCGCAGCCCGAGCAGGGCTAGCACCACGACAATAAAACCGAGGGCGACGAGGCTAAGTGAAATCATGGAAAAGGTCGGGGTCTCAGTCAACGGGAGGCCGCCCCCTCACGTCAAGCTCGAGAAACGCCGAATGTGCCAAATTGAACAAGGCTCATGCACTCGCGGCCAGCTTTTCCAAATCGGCACGCGTCGTTTCATAGGTGGTGGCGTAGCTGAGTGCCTGTGGATCCGGCGAAAGCCCGTGCTGTGCACAAAAGCTCTGATATAGCTCTGGCCACCAGTTCCGATGCTGTGTCTTCCCCTCTTTTTTCCAGGCACTCCAATTGCTCAGCACCTTGCTCCAGCAAGCGCTGCCAAAATCGATGGCCTCTTTTTGATCTCCAAAGGCACTCACGTACCAATCTCGCCCAATGCGAGCATGCAGCACTTCGTCCGCCCAATCGTAATCTTGAAACAGCTTGCTCAGGGCATCGCCCGAATCCGCCCCCACCTCCCATTCGAATCGTTTGCCTGTCTTCGTCATCAGCCCCTGCTCGATGAAATACAGTACGGCATGGCGCTCCCAGGGCTGCAATTGAGTATTGAGACCTAGCGACCAAGTGAAATTCACCATCACGTGCCTGGGCCAATCAATGCCCAATTTCACAAAGCCGACCTCTCCCATCATAGCATGGCGTGCTTCATCCCAAAGCTGGCGAGTCATGTCCCGATAGTAGCCCCAAGGTTTATTAGGAGACTCCGTCAAAATGGTAGCCATCATTTCTGGAACATCGATCTCACGCAACCGCTTGTAATACATCATCAGCGTCTTGTCCCGACTCTGAAAACGTGGGTCATAGAGAAACTCTTCGGCATGTACTCCCATGTTATAGGGATCAGGGAAGCGTTCATCCCGCTTGGGTACTTTGTCATATGGCAGCGGCGCTAGGCTGTATTGAAGGGGTTTTGAAAGCGGCACTTTTTCCTGTGATCCATCCAGATCCCCAGCCGCATTCAGCAGGCTCTCAAGCAAATGAGACCATTCGCTAAACGACTCATTTTGATCAGCGTTGACCAAGCACATCACGGCTTGTTCTCCATAATGGACGACTTCCTCTATCTCCAAAGCGGCAAACCGGCAGAGGCGCAGGCTGGGATGATCACTCAAGGGATTGGTTTCCTTGAGGTGTCTCTGAAGCCCCCTCAACAAAGCTGGAAAAG
>JAOZVT010000775.1 GCA_025869455.1 Prosthecobacter sp. | reverse complement strand
CCACCCGCCCAAGAAAGACTTTAGAATGCCTTTGGGGAAACTGGTCAAATTAGGGGTTTCTTTTCAAGCCCCACAGCAACTCTCCACGGAGGCCGTTCAAACCATTCGCCAAGCCGGAGGAGGCCACATCAATCACACGCTTTTTTGGCGCACGCTATGCCCCGCAGACACAGGTCCGTCAGGCCCCCAAGGTAAACTTGCCAGGGCCATTCAGGAAGACTTTGGCAGCATCAAAACTTTTCGCCGAGTTTTCAAAGAACAGGCCATGGGTATGCCCAGTTCAGGTTGGGCTTGGCTCATTTACCGTCAAGACGGGTGTCTCATCGCGACCACGACCGCCAATGAAGACAACCCAATGATGAAGGACCATGTCCCCTGGCAGGATTCAGGAAGGCCTATCTTAGCTTTAGATCTCTGGGAGCATAGCTACTACGAGCAATATCAGGATGATCGGGAACGCTACATTGATGCTTGGTGGAATGTGGTGAACTGGGAGTATGTCAAACGCGCCTATGAATCCATGGTCAAACGTGCCTGATTCATTCATGACACTGTTTTCTTCTCGCAAGGCTGGCTGGGCTGATGCTGTATTGAAGAAGCATCCTTTGTCCCCACCGCTGCATGAAAAAAATTCTCCTCAGCCTGCTTTGTCTCTGCCAGCAACTCCACGCCGTAGCGCCTCCTGACCACCAAGCACGCTTTCTGGCAGGATTGTCCGTGGATGCCACCGAGTTGGAGCCTCTAGCACGTGAAGAGTCCTGGCAGACTCACGCCTCTGCCTTTCATCGCGCGTGGTTAGATCTCGACGAACGTCAGCTTTCACAGATCCGGAACTGGATGCCTGCGACGTTGAATTACATCTATGAGGATGATAATCCGCTCTTCTACATGTTCAGCGGTCCCGATTTCCTCTACGCGAACTCATTTTTTCCCAACGCGAACTCTTACATTTTATGCGGACGTGAACCCGTAGGTTCCCTGCCAGATGTGGCCAGTTTAAGCAGTGAAGCCAGGGCCAGCGCCATGGGCAATTTACGCACGGCCATGAATGCTATTTTAAGCTTCAGTTTCTTCATCACCGCAGACATGAAAAACGATCTGAGTCAGACCCAACTCAGCGGAACTATTCCTGTGCTTTATGTCTTCCTCGCACGTGCGGGATGTCGCATCACTCAGGCTGAATTGGTCAAGCTGAATGATGCCGGAGAACTCACCACCGAGAAGTCTAAAACCCCGGGAGTAAAAATCACTTTCATCGGCACCACAGGCAAGACACAAACACTCTATTATTTCACCACCGACCTGTCCAACTGGGGTATCAAAAGCAACCCTGCTTTCATGGAGTTTTGCAAGAAGCAGGGACAAGGTAACAGCTTCGTGAAAGCTGCCTCCTATCTCATGCACATGGATGAATTCAGCAGTGTCCGTGATTTCTTACTGAGTAACTCCAGGAACATCATGGAAGATGATAGTGGCATCCCACTGAAATACTTCAGTCAAGACCAATGGATGGTCACCTTGTATGGTCATTACCCAGGTCCCATTGAGTTGTTTAAACAACACTTTCAAACGGACCTCGACCTCGCCTTTCGCTCGGGGGGAGCGGGTGAGTTGCCTTTTGGAATGGGCTACCAATGGCGTCCGGGCGTTTCTTCGTTGATCGTCGGGACAGCCTACAAAGCCGCACCGAAGGCCGTTCCCATCGAAGAGTAACCAAGCTATTCACTAACTAAGACCAAGGATACTTCCTTGGTCTGAAGGGTGTAGTCTAAAAACAAAGAAACCCACTCATTTCTGAGTGGGTTTCTTTAACATCTCACTGGCGGAACGGACGGGACTTGAACCCGCAACCTCCAACGTGACAGGCTGGCGCTCTAACCAATTGAGCTACCGCTCCAGAGCCTCGTGAGTGGACGGATATACTAGATGATCATGGCGACTCTGCAACTGAAAAATGAACATTATTTGAAGTTTATTTTCACTTCGCTTCATCGGCCACTTCCACAGCCACTTCGATATCATCAAAGTAGATCGGAGTATGCGAATACGGCGTGGCCCAAATGCTAGCTTTGCCTTGTCCTTTGAGCCCCTTTTCAGCATGCGTGATCATGGGTTCAGCAGGCTCTGCGGCATCTGCAGCCCAGACCTTGCCAGTGATGGTCCAATCATCACCCGACTTGCGTGCTTCCAGCTTCATCCACAGCCAGGCATCACTGGTCCAGTTAATCGGCATGCTAGCCAGAGTTTCATCACTCTTTACCAGCTCCAATTGCTTCTTCGGTGCATTGACCAAAAGGCGATAGCCACTCATGCCGTGAACTGCGATTCCGAAGCGTGGATTGCTGCGTCCCTGCTTGCTGGCAAAGACCTTGGCTTTGATCATGGACTCGCCAGCAGCAGAGACGGCAAATTGGGCACTGGCATCCACCAGATCAGCAGGCGAAACCATGATCGCCTTGTTGCCATCTTTGGCCGCCACTTGAATCTTGCCATCCACCACAAAGACTTCCTTCGGGGGATCACCTTCCGGCCACTCATCACTGTTAATGATGAAGGTTTTCAAATCGGCGCTGTAAGCTTGAGCAAGCAGCAACAATGAAGAGGCAAGGAGAGCAGGCTTTTTCATGGTGGGGCTAAACGTAACAGCGTTAGCGGAGGGGTTCTTTCAGAAGAGCCAGAGCCTCCAGGGCAGAGACATCTTCATGAACGATGGCCGCAAGGCTACGGGCGATGGCCGCAGGACTCTGGTGCTGCCAGACATTGCGCCCGATGGCGATGCCTGCTGCCCCTGATTCCATGGCATCTTCTGTCATCTTCAGCAAAGCAGCGTCATCGCCCATGGAGGCACCGCCCAAGATGATCACCGGCACCCACACCTGATCCACCACTTTGCGGAAGTCTCCAGGTTTGGCATCAATCGGATACGGCACCTTGACCACATCCGCCCCAAGCTCAGCGCCCAAGCGTGCGGCAAAAGCCACATTCTCAAGCGTGTACTTATCGGTCTGTCCAAGCCCGTAAGGAAGAGCTTCCAGGATGACCGGAATATCCAGATCCATGCTGCTGCGGATGATGTCCGCACATTCCTGGAAGTTGATGCGCTCATTCACAGAATTCGTATAAAGCATGTTCATCACGGCATTTGCGCCGACGGCTTCGGCCTCTTCCACGCCATAGACATTGATGCTGCCTGCGCCATCTCCTGTGATGCGCACATTGTAGGCATCCGTACGCAGACAGATCCCTTTGCCAGCCATGGAATCCGCAGCACGCATGGCCACGCCCAGATTCATCACATACCCATCGACGTAGGGACTGACGGAATCGATCAATTCAAAGGGATTCGGCATTCCAGGGACAGGAATAGCCACACCATGATCGATGGGCAGAATGACGGTTTTGCCGTCGCGGAAGAAGATTTCTAGATTTTCTTGGCGGTTCATAAACGAGACTTACGAATGGCGGTGGATGGGCGGGGTGTAAAGTGGGGAAACAATGGCAAGCCTGCCCACTTAGCACCCAAGAAACCCTGATTAAACCCCTCAAAATCAAGATTTCAGAATCCCAGGGAAAGCTACTTGGCTCGCGTCTGAAAAGTGCGTGAATGCTTCTGTGAGGGCAGTTCCACCACATAGCTTTTCGCATCTGCACTGACTGTGCAGTGAATCGAATGAGCCGCGCAGTCGTCTCCCAGTTCTCCAAGGTTGGCAATCATTGCCTTATCAGAGGTGTTTACCTGATCCTCACGGATGTTCTCATGCATTTGATACATCGCTTGAATCGTGGGAACAGATTTCAAAGCATCCATTGCAGATTGACTCGTGCCCTTCTTGGGGCCGTTGTTCATCACTGAGATCGTGGGCTGAAGGCTCTGGATAAGCACTGGATTATTGCTGCTATCCAGGCCGTGATGATTCACCTGATAGATATCCACCATTCCCACCCGATTGATCGGCGTGACGAGTTTCTCCTCCACATTCCAGGTCAGATCCCCGCCATCAAAGAAGCGGAAATCACCAAACTGAAGCAGCAGCACCACGCTATTGGCATTATCGCTCGGATCCACGGCCTTGGGCGGGACGGAGCCCGTCAGGGGATTCTGGGGAGCATCGGCAGGGGGTGAAACGAACTTTTGGTTAGCCCCCAGGCAGTGCAGGGTCAGCTTGGGGCTGTCTGGACCTTGTTTTAGCGGCACCTCCACGCCTGGCTCTAGAGTGACACGCTTTGCCACCTTTGCCTGAAGGTAGGGGCGCTTCATTAGGGTCCATCTCATGTCTTGCGGTTTTCCATCAGGACTTCCCTCGGGTACTCCTTTGTCATACAAGCTCCCGATTGGCATCAGCTCCGCTAGTTCTGCCAAGCCGCCGAAGTGATCCGCATGAAAGTGCGTGATGATGACATGATCAATACGCTGCAAGCCCGCCACATCCATGGCCGTGTGCCGAATCCGTTCAGGATCGCGCCCACCAGGATTTCCCGTGTCCACAAGAATGGACTCGCCTTCAGGAGTCACGATCAAGGTTGAACCGCCGCCCTCAGAATCAATCCAATAAAAGTTCAAGGTCTTCTCCTGGGCCGAGACGAGAGTGACGGAAGCAAGGAAGAGGCAGAAAAACAATTTCATGATCCACTGTTCACGTCAAAAGAAGCGGCCTTCTCTCATTTGAGATGACCGCCCCCTCTAAAATATGAAAATGGTGAATGAAGAGGTGAGGCTGACTCACCTACCAGATCAGCTGTTCGACTGCTTATTCAGCTCGTCCAACTGGCTATTGAGGGTGCAAAAGTCATAGACAATCCCAATCAAAAAGCCGCCACCCGTCACCAGATAAAGCAGAGCGCTGATCCACTTGCCTTGATAGAAGCGATGCGCCCCAAAGATACCCAGAAAGGTCAGTAAAAGCCAAGCGACCGAGTATTCATAAGGCCCCTGAGCAAAACGCGCATCAGCTTGGCGATCCATGGAAGGAATGAGAAACAAGTCCACAATCCAACCAATGAGGAAGAGTCCGCCTGTGCAAAAATACAGCACGCCCGTAGCGGGTTTGCCGAAATAAAAACGATGGGATCCCGTGAAACCGAAGATCCAAAGTACATAACCCAGGGCCTTATTGTGAGTCGAGATAGGAGCGTTATTCATAGCACGCCTAGCATGGGACCAGGAAAGCCCCACACCACTGCAATCTCAGAGTTTATTTGGAACGATACGATCCCACGTTATTAATCCTCATTCTATCCATGCTCAGGCTTGCGCCAAAGAGGATGACATGGGAGCAAGCGTACTTTATTTTTCTGCAAGTGTCTGATGCCATCCCTTTTTCCGCATTCATGGCCCGTGCTCTTTATGATCCCGAGCGTGGGTATTATGCGCGTCAAATCAAAACGGTAGGCGCGCGGGGTGACTTTTCCACATCGGCCACGCTTTCGCCACTTTTAGGGCAAGCCGTCTCCGCTTGGCTGAAGCAG
>JAOZVT010000774.1:2665-3173 GCA_025869455.1 Prosthecobacter sp. | reverse complement strand
ACTCGAGGAATCTGCGTCGGATCCAGGTTAGACGTCCTCCTCTCCCAGGATAAAATGCATCAAGTTTGCCCGAGTCAGCCGTTCAGCCCATGCTAATCCACTCCTTCCCATGAAAACCCACGGCTCTGCCACCAGCGGCTTGGGGCTATCTTGCTGAATAAAAAACGCCAAGGACATATGGCTCACCCTGAGGCCAGCCCCCAGTGTACGAAGCCGGATAAAACATAGAAAAAGCCTCATCCACAAAGTCATCCGCATCCAAGGACGTTTTTGGCAGTTGTATGAGGCAGCTTTCCCGCTTTCATCCGCCCATGCTCGAACTCATCAGCGTCTCACACATTTTTTCCAGACCGGCCCAGGAGGCCCAGACCGCGCTGGACCATGTGAGCTTCAGCGTGCCCGCCGGGCATCTGCTGGCCGTCATCGGTGCAGCAGGAGGCGGTAAAAGCACGCTCATGCGCTTGCTGGCGGGGATTCAGACTCCGGGCGGTGGGACGGTACTTTTTCG
>JAOZVT010000774.1:0-2655 GCA_025869455.1 Prosthecobacter sp. | reverse complement strand
GGGGACGGGACATCACCCAGACTCCCCTGCACCCCAATGAGATCGGTTTTGTGCCAGCTTCAGATGAAGTCTTGTCAGGTGCCCTCACGGTGCGCGAAAGCGTGATGAGTGCGCTGATGCTACGCGTAGCCGGTCAAACCAAGGATGAACGGGTGGATCGTGCTTCTCACCTACTGGCGGGGGTAGGTCTGGAAAATGTAGCTACGCAACACGTCAGCACTCTCAGTCTGACGCAAAAAAGACGGCTCAAACTAGCGCTGGCCCTGGTCAGTGATCCTGCGCTGGTGATCTGTGATGAATTCACCGACGGCCTGGATGCCAAGTCTCAGAGTGAGATGGCCGCTCTGCTCAAATTCACCACCACGGACCATCCCTCCCGAGTTGTCATTCACGCCACTCAGACCGTGGCGAATTTGGCCGCTTACGATACAGCGGTGATCCTGCATGAAGGCCACGTTTGTTTCCATGGTCCAGCCCGGGCGGTGGCACACTACTTCAGCATCCAGTCCATGGAGGAGCTATACCCTCGTTTGGCCAAGCGACCCGCCTCCCGCTGGGGTGAATCCTGGATGCGCCATCGCGACTCGTATTACGATGCCTTCAAACTTGGCCGTACGGGCGAGCCGATGAAGACGCTGGACGAGGAAGATGAAGGTGCCGACTCCCAGCGCATCAGGCTGCCGGCGAATGAAAAGCCGAAAAGCACCGAAGCGGAAACGGATGAGCCCGCCACCACCACCGCTCCACCGACAGCGGCTCCCCTGCCCACCCTAGCCGCTCAAGCGCAGCATCTCATGCAACGACGCTGGAGCCTGCTCTGGCGGACACCTTCAGAATGGGTACGTCAACTCGTGATCATGGGCTTAGCACCGCTGGTGACCGTGATGCTCATCCTGCCCAACGTACATTTCCTTTCCAGTGTCACTTCCGGAGATACCACCCCGGCTGTTCTTTGGCCAGCCGCCTACACCTGCACCATGGGCTGGCTGCTCCAGGTACTGCTGGTGCTCGTTTTTAGCATTCGTGCCGGTGCCCGCGAAATCGCAGGTGAACGTGGCATCTATCGCCGTGAGCTCGTCGGCGGCCTGCGTCCGCTGGCCTACTTGATCGGAAAATTGGGGTTCGTTTTGCCGCTGACCCTTATTCCCTCCCTCGTGTTAGGCCTGAGCGTGGAGATCATCACGGGGGGAATGCCAGGGTATGTTCTCCCTCGGCTACTCTTGCTGTGTTTGACAGGGATTGCCTTTAGCAGCTTATGCTTGGGGATTTCGGCTTGCAGTCGCAATGCTGAGCGCGCGCATAGCCGGGCCTGGACGCTGGCTTTTGTGAATCTTATTTTGTCAGGGGCCCTTCTGGGCTTCCCACGTGTCCTCGGTGTCGTCTTGCAACCCCTGGTTACTGCCTATTACGGCTGGTCCGGCGGCATGGAGACCCTGCAAGGCACTCCCTTGTATGAACCTCTGACCGAGTATGTCCGCACTTGGTTTGCCTCCCCCTCCCTGGCCATCTTGGTACTGTTCATCCACTTCGTCATCGGCACGCTGCTGGCCCTGCGCGGCCTGCGGAAAAGAGCCTAAACGGCTAGGGGCACCCGAAAGAAGCACTTGCATAAACCCCAGCTACTCAGTCATGCTTGGGTTGATATGCGCTGCCTTTCCCTGCTTGTCCTTCTAGCCACTACCACATTCGTCTCGGCCATCACCCCAGGCGGTAAACATAAGCTCGTCTTCATCGCCGGAAAACCCTCCCACCCACCGGGCATGCATGAGTTTCACGCAGGCTCCATGCTGATCGAAAAATGCCTCCAGCAAGTGCCTGGGCTGGTCGTGGATCGCCATGACATGGGCTGGGTCACAGATGAAGCCACTTTTGCCGATGCAGACGCCGTGGTCATTTACTCCGATGGTGGCAAAGGCCATCCCGCCGTGCAGGACTCCCACCTGGAAACTTTGCGCGCCCTCATGGCCAAAGGCGTGGGTTTTGGTGTCATGCACTACGGTGTGGAAGTCGTGCCGGATCAAGCTGGCAAGGAGTTCCTGGCGTGGCTGGGCGGACATTATGAAAACGCCTTTTCCTGCAACCCGATTTGGGAGCCACACTTCACCAGCTTCCCTGAACATCCCATCACACGCGGTGTGAACCCTTTCCAGATCCAGGATGAATGGTATTTTAACATGCGCTTCCGCCCAGCCTTTAGTGACGGCATTGCGGCAGCTACCGATGGCGATACCAAATTCGTGCCCATCCTTATAGCAACCCCACCTGATGCGACCCGCGATGGCCCCTACGTGGCCCCCAAAGGCCCCTATCCCCACATTCAGGCCGAAAAAGGCCAGCAGGAATCCATGATGTGGTCGGTCGAGCGGCCAGATGGCGGTCGCGGATTCGGCTTCACGGGAGGTCACTTCCATAAGAACTGGGGCAACAACGATTTCCGCAAAACCGTGCTCAATGCCATGCTCTGGGTAACGAAAGTCGAAGTTCCCGCAGGCGGCGTCGAGTCCACCGTGAGCGAGGAAGAGCTGACTCAGAACCTGGATGTCAAACCCGCGCCGAAACCCAAGAAAACCGCCATGGACATGCCCAAGGTGTTTCAGCGTGTGGTGCAGCGCTAAGCTAGACAGCACTCAGGCAGAACCCAAGAAACCCGCGAAG
>JAOZVT010000773.1 GCA_025869455.1 Prosthecobacter sp. | reverse complement strand
CCTGCTGCAGGCGCACACGGAGGTCAACTCACCGCCCAAGGCACGCCAGCGGAGGTCATGGCACGCAAGGAAAGCCTGACCGGAGCTTACCTGAGTCACTCCCTGCGCATCACCCCACCTTCGGGTCGGGTCGCCCCTCAAGGGAAAGCCCCAGCAGCCAGCGAAGTCAGAGCATCATCGGGTAAAAAGATCTCTAAAGCAGAGTCCTTCGAACTGAGCAGTGAGCACACCCTGCCCACCTGGCTAACCATTCATGATGCCACGGAGCATAACTTAAAGCATGTCACGGCTTCCTTTCCCATCGGCTGCCTCACCGCCGTGACAGGCCCGTCCGGCAGTGGTAAATCCACCCTGATTAACCGCATCCTCATGCGGGCGCTCCAGCGTCATTTCTACAAAGCCAAGGACGAACCAGGAAAACACCAGCGTATTTCCGGCATGGAGGCCTTTGATAAAGTCGTCGTGATTGACCAGTCCCCCATCGGTCGCAGTCCGCGCAGCAATCCCGCCACTTACACCGCCGCCTTTGGCCCCATCCGCGAGCTTTATTCTAATCTGCCTCTAGCACGTGTCCGGGGATATGAACCTGGCCGCTTCAGCTTCAACGTCGCCGGAGGCCGCTGTGAAAAATGCCAGGGAGATGGGCAGATCAAAATCGACATGCACTTCCTAGCGGATGTCTATGTGACCTGCGACCAGTGCCACGGAAAACGCTACAATGCCGAAACTCTGGAGATCACCTTCAAAGGGCGCAATATCTCCGAAGTCCTAGAAATGACCGTCAGCGAAGCCTCCCGCTTTTTTGGCAAAGCCAGCGCCATCGCCGAAAAACTGCGCACGCTGGAGGAGTGTGGACTGGGCTACGTCCGTCTAGGGCAGGCTGGCAATACGCTCTCTGGTGGCGAGGCCCAGCGCATCAAACTCTCCGCCGAACTGGCCCGCCGTGCCACGGGGAATACCCTTTACGTTTTGGATGAACCCACCACGGGCCTGCATTTTGCGGATATCCAGACCCTGCTCCAGGTACTCTTCCGCCTGCGGGACGCGGGAAATACGGTGATCGTGATCGAACATCACCTGGATGTCATCCGCTGCGCGGACTGGGTGGTGGACCTGGGACCCGGCGGCGGCAATGAAGGCGGTGCCATCGTCGCCACCGGCACGCCGGAAGAAGTAGCCACCCTTTCCACCAGTGCCACGGGTCGATTTCTCAAAGCAGAAATTTAGCCGTGACGAGCCTGGGCAGTTTCGTTATCATACCACTCCTCCCCCAACCGCCCCCTTTTCCCCGAAGTGCTTACCAACCAGACGATTGATCCGAATCAGATCGGGCAGCCGAAACCTTTCATCCTTTTCCGCCCCTTCATCACGGTGTGGCACTGGCTCGTGCCCCCGACTCAGGCCCACAAAGATCGCCAGTCCAAAACCGCACGTTGGGCCGCCAGGATCAGCATTGCGACCTGCTGCCTGGGCTTGATGGCTGCCGCTTTTTATTACGCCAAACCCATCCAGGATACCTACCAGGACTGGCGTGCAGAAAAAATGGTCGTCGAATCTCGGCAGCTAGCCGAAGATGGCCAGATCGCTAACGCTATTTTCAAAGCTCAGGAGGCCTACAAAATAGCCCCGGAAAACATCAGCGCCCTGCGCTTAAACACGGAATTCCTTACCGCCATGAAGCGGCCCGAGGCTCTCTTTTTCCTGGATAAACTGGAGACTCAAGGAGCCACCGAACTCAAAGACAAACAAACACGGGTCAAAGCCTTTTTGAACCTGAACCGTGGCAAAGAAGCAGCCACCCTCATGGAAGAAGTCCTCAGTGATGATCCCACGAACCCTATTTCCATGAAATTGGCGGAAGATGTCTGGGGCAACAGCCAGAAAAACTCCATCCTGCTCAAAACCCTCAAAAATTACGCTGAAAAACATCCTGAGGACGATGAACACAGCCTACGCCTCGCCAAAATTCAAACCGACTCAGGAGACTCCATTGAAATGGCCGAGGGTCTGCGCCGCGCCTGGAAAGTCGCTGAACGGGATGACACTCTCGGTCTAAAGGCTGTCGAGTTTATTGACAGCATCGAAAGTCTGCCCGCAGATGAAGCCAACCGACTCATTCAAAGGCTGCGCTTTCATCCCAAAGCCACAGGTTGGCATTTTGTCTCCGCCCTGAATCGCCAACTCCGGCTTAACCCCGCCCAGCGTGTCTCGATCATCCAAGAAGCCATCGACAACGCACGTGGAAAAAAACGAGAGGATCTTCTTCCCATGGTTCGCTGGTTGGTGGAGCAGCAACAGTTCCTGCAAGTCCTCGCCTTAGTCTCAGAGGAGGAAGCCAAGGGCTATCAGCCGCTTCTGGAAAACTACCTCACATCCCTCACCATGCTAAAGCGTTTTGACGATCTGGAACGTCTCGTCAAAGACCCCAAAGTGGAGTCCATTCTGAATCAAAGTGTCAGCGCCTTCTACCGTGCCCACCTAGCCTTTGTCATGAACAAACCGCCAGAGGAAGTACGCAGCGCTCTCATTATCGCTAAAAATGCAGCCGACATCGAAAATCGCGGCGAACTCTGCATGAAGATCGGCGAATACGCTGAAGCACGCGGCCAAGCCGACATCGCTGAAGCCGCTTACAAAAGCGCCGCCTTGAACCCACGCACGGAGCGGCCCGGCTATCAGGGACTCCTGCGTGCGACGGAAGCCAATGGCAACACGGAAGGTCTGCTGGAAGCCGCTACGGAAGCCGTCCGCCGCTGGCCAGATGACCCGGTCTATGTGGAGCGGTTCCTCTATGTCAACTTGCTCACCGGACGCCAGATTGAACAAACCCTCGCCAAGTCCCAGGAACTCCTTGAGCAAAGACCCGAGGACTTTCAGCGCAAATTCCTCACCGCTTTGGGCTATTGGAGGCTCATGGATTACCAAGCTGCTACGCCTCTGTTACAAAACATGGATTTGCGTCAACTTTCCTCTGGTAAAAAAGCCGTGTTCGCCGCTATCGCACGAGATAGCACCGCCACCAATGCCGCCACCGCCGCCCGTGAAGTGATCCAAACCATCGAAGCCAAGTCCACCATGCTTCCTGAGGAGCGCGCTAGCCTAACCAAAGCTCTGCGTTAAGCCCGGATTTAGCGAGGAGACATCTGCAAAAAAGCCTGCGTCTCTAATGGCTTCCAATCATGCCTCGCTCGCCGCTTTGATGGCCTCCAGCTCTTCCCAGCGTGCATACAGATTGGCCACACTCGACTTCGCCTTTTCCAGTTCAGCCATCAGGCCCTCCGCCTCGGTGGAGCGCGTGACATAAAAGGAAGGGTCATTCAAGGTGGCATCCAGCTCCGCCACTTTTTCCTCACTGATTAAAATGGCACCTTCCATTTCCTCCAGTTCACGGATTTCTTTGAAGCTGAGTTTGCGTGGCTTCGCCTGATTTTTAGCCGACCCTTTTTCAGCCTTCACGGTGGCCGTCCACAGCTTATCACGCGCTTCACGTTCACGGCGTTTCTCCAGGTAGTAACTGTAATTACCCACCTGCACATGCACGCCGCTTTCTTCAAAGGCAATGATCTGGTCACACACCCGATCCAGGAAGTAACGATCATGGCTCACCACAATGGACGAGCCTTCAAAGTTACTCAGAGCTTCTTCCAAAATGCGCAGGCTTTGTAGATCCAGGTCATTGGTCGGCTCATCCAGCACAATGACATTGCCACCGCGTTTCAGCACCTTTGCCAGCATCAGTCTGGCACGCTCCCCACCTGACAAACGATCTACCCGCTCATTCGTGCGGTCATCATTAAAAAGGAATCGGCGGAGGTAAGCTCGGGCGCTCATTCTCTGCTGACCAAAGAACACCACGTCATCCTGATCCGCAACTTCAGCGATGACCGTACCGTCTCCCGTTAACTGCATGCGGGTTTGGTCAATGTAGTTAAACACCACCTTCTTCCCCACCGTTGCCTTACCGCCATCGGGATCACGTAGCCCCATGCAAATACGCAGCAGCGTGGTCTTACCCGCACCATTGCGGCCCACGATCCCTGTGCACTGTCCTGGGCGGAAGACGACATCCAGGTTCTTAAACAACCAGCGTTCCCCCGTTTCGGTATCCACCTTGCCAGCCACATCTTCCAGATTCACTGCAATGTCTCCCATCTCCGCAGCAGGCGGCAGCAGCAAATCCATCTCACGTTCTTCAGGCGGCGCTTCCTGCCCTTCAATCGCATAAAAAGCATCCAAACGGCTGCGCTGTTTGGTCCCACGAGCCTTCACCCCGGAACGCACCCATTCTAGCTCCGTCCGGAGGAAACGCTGACGGCGGCGCTCCGACTGTTCCGCGATCTGCTGACGCGCGGCTTTGCTCTCTAAAAACGCGGTGTAGTTACCCGGGTGCGAATAACAACGACCATCGGATAACTCAATGATGCGCGTGGCAATGACATCCAAGAAGTAACGGTCATGCGTGACAAAAATGGTCGCACCTGAAAAACCCCGCAAACAATCTTCCAACCAACGAATGGAGTCCGCATCCAAATGGTTAGTCGGCTCATCCAACAACAGCAAATCTGGCTGAGCGACCAAAGCACGACACAGAGCGACACGCCGTTTTTCGCCCCCAGAAAGTGGCGCCACAATCGCATCCAGTGGTGGCGAGGACAGAGCCGTAGCCGTGGCCCGAATCCGTGCATCCAGATTCCACCCGTCTGCCGCTTCGATCTGGTGCAGCATCTCCGCCAGTTCAGCCTCGCTGCCATCTCCAGCTTCATAGCGGGTAATCCAGCTGACCAAATCCGCCGCGCCAGCCTGGATATTTTCCATCACCGTGCGGTCCATATCCAACTCAAACTCCTGCGGCAGATACCCCAGGCGTAAACCGCGCCGCCGGGACAGCTCTCCCGAGTCCGCATTCTCCACACCCGCCAGGATTTTTAGCAGACTCGTCTTACCGCAGCCATTGCGCCCGACCAAGCCCACTTTTTCCCCGGCAGCCACGGCCAAAGTTACCTCTTCTAAGAGGCGTTGATTACCATAGGAAAGGGCCAATTCATTGGCAGAAAGGAGAGCAGCTGTCGGTGGTGGCATGAGAGGGGATGTCAGACATACTGCGCTAAAGTTCTCATGCCAGAACGAATGCAGGCTCGACACCGGATATCTTCTGTATCATGAAGGGGCTGAACGGCGTTTTTTACTTCCTAGCCCATGAAACTCTTCCTATTCACCCTGGCCACCACCTTTCTTCTCATGACCACCGCCCCTGCTGCTGAGCCCACTTATCGCCACGTTGTCTTGTTTAAATTCAAAGATAGCGCCACCCCAGAGCAGGTCCAGCACCTGGAAAATGAATTCATCGCCCTAGCTAAGAAGATCGACACCGTTGAAGCCTTTGAATGGGGAACCAATGTCAGCCCGGAAGGCCTGAATGATGGCTTCACCCATTGTTTCCTGGTGAGTTTTGCTAACAAAGCTGGGCTTGAAGCCTATCTTCCACATCCAGAGCACCA
>JAOZVT010000772.1 GCA_025869455.1 Prosthecobacter sp. | reverse complement strand
GTGCGTGGACTGCATTTCAGCGGCAACCTGTTTCATGCAGGGCGCGACGGCCTTTCGAATCGACCCATGGAACCGTAAGCCTAGAATTTCTCCAGGGGATCTCCTTGTTCGACTAACCATGTTTTAAGTTGATCCCTGAGCGTTTTTTCCTTTTCCTGCCAAGCTGGATCAGCACTTAGATCCTTCATCTCATCAGGATCATTTTGTAGATCGAAGAGTTGTTCGCGGCCTAACTGAGGATACCGAATGAACTTCCAGCGATCATCACAGATCATGCGCTGGGTATCCGTAAAAGTTCCTGTGACAAAGTCATGCACACGCTTCACCTTCCCTCGCAGGAGGGGAGCCAGACTGATTCCCTGCACCGTGCCTGGAATGGCCACCTCAGATAACTCACACAGGGTGGGAAATAGGTCACGCAAGCAAACCAACGCCTGTGTTGTTTGTCCTTTGGGAAGTCCTAGACCTGCAATAATCAAGGGAGAGCGGATGCTGTGTTCATACTGATTTTGTTTGCCTAACAAACCATGACTTCCCAAGGCCAGTCCCTGATCGCTGGTAAAAATGATGATCGTATTCTGGCGACCCGCCTCCTCCAAGGCCTGGAAGATGCGCCCCATCTGGGCATCCATATCGGTGATCATGGCATAGTAGATGGCCAGTTCTTGGCGGACAGCCGCTTCTGTTCGTGGCGTTGGTAGCAGTAACTCGTCACGACCATGGAGATTGCCATGATCAAAGGGATGCTCCGCAGCAAAATTAACAGGCAATGAAATCTTCGCTGGATCATAGCGATGCTCTGGATTCGGAGGCCACTGACGAGGATCATGTGGAAAGGCGAAGTTCACATGCAGTAGAAACGGCTGCCCTCTTGGCGTGTCATGAATGGCTTGGATGGCACCATCGGCCACATGCTGACTGTTATCGGCTTGCAGACCGACACCTTTATCGAGCTCAGGTTTGCCATCGTCGGATTTGAAGGTCCACCCTGAGTAACCAGTGATCGGGTTACCACGTTCATCATGGCTTGGCGCTGCCTTTCCTTTGGCGCCGCCGCTGCTGTAAAGACCCCGCGTTCCTGTATAACCACGCTGCTTCGGCTGACCATCATTGTGCCACTTTCCAGAATACCACGTCTGATATCCAGCATCCTGAAACGTCTGGGCCAATGTCTTCAAACTCGGGTCAATGGCACCTGACGGATATTTTAAGTAAGCACGAAAGGGATTACAGCCCGTGAGCATCTCTGCGCGGCTTACATAACAAATAGGATAGCCAGCATACGCACGTGTGAACGAGGTACCCTCTGCCACCAATCGATCCAAATGAGGCGTGCGAATGTTCACATTTCCCAAAGCGTGGATGGTGTCTGGGCGCTGATCGTCCGCCACAATGAAGAGGATATCTGGAGCGGCCTTTAAGGTAGCCACCAGCATCAAGAAAAGGCAGACGCACCGTGAGAATCTCATAATGGAAGCAAACTGATGACTTCTTGGTGTACTTTCGGAGAAAACACAGACTTCTTCTTTAAACTACCCTGCTGAAGCCCGTAGTCTGCTGTCATGCTTGTTCGTTCACTCTCTCTTACCCTGCTAGCTTGTCTATGCATTTTGGCTGATTCCAGCAGCGCCCAAGATGTAGCCATCCAAACCAATCTCATGGTCACCATGCGTGATGGCGTGAAGCTGGCCACTGATGTCTATCTGCCCGCTGAAGCTGGTGTGGAAAAGGCAGGACGATATCCTGTCATCTTAACCCGTTCCCCTTACAATAAAACTGGGGCAAAAAAACTGGCCATGTACTATGCCCAGAACGGTTATGTATTTGTAGCGCAAGACTGCCGTGGTCGTTATGGCAGTGAAGGAACTTGGCACTGGATGACCGATGACGGAAAAGATGGGGCCGACTGCGCGCAATGGATCGGTCAACAGCCGTGGAGTGATGGTAAAATAGGCATGATTGGCACCTCTTACGTGGGTGGCACGCAGCATGCCATGGCCTTAGAAGGAGCCCCTGAACTAACCACCGTGATCCCGGTGGATGCGGTCTCAAACTGTGGCGTGCAGTCCATGCGCAACGCGGGGGCTTTTGAGATGCGTTTCTGGAACTGGATCATGCTCAATTCCGCCAAAGGCAGTGTGGCTTCACAAGATCCCGCCACCGCCGAGGTGCTCAAGGAAATGGTGGACAACCGCCACGATTACTTGGCCAACCTGCCTCTGCGTGCCGGAACAACCCCCCTCAAGTTAGCTCCTGAATACGAAAGTTGGTTGATCGATGCCATGCGGCATGGGGCCGACGATAAGTTCTGGGAACAAAACAACATTCTGGACCACGCAAGCAAGTACAAGGATGTTCCCGTCTATTTAGTTGGAGGTTGGTATGATTCCTGGGCTGGAAATACGACAGCCAATTTCCAAGCGCTGACCAAAACGCTAAAGAGCCCCGTCTATCTCATCATGGGGCCATGGATACACGGAGCCCAGGCCAAGAGCAGCCATGGACAAGTGGACTTCGGTTCAGAGGCAGCCATCGCTGATGAACTCGCCTGGCGTAAGGAGTGGTATGATCATTGGATGAAGGGTCTGGACAATAGCGTGGGCAAAAGCGCTCCCTTTGCGACAAAAGTCCGCCTGTTTGTCATGGGCACAGGTGATGGTCACAAAACAGAGGATGGAAAGTTATTCCATGGCGGCGAATGGCGTGAAGAAAATGAATGGCCTCTGGCCCGGACGCGCCTAACGAATTATTACTTTTCCCCAAAGGGTCTTGTGACCACTGAGAAGCCACAGCTTAAACAATCCAGCACCAGTTACACCTTTGACCCGAAGAATCCCGTGCCGACCATTGGCGGTAACATCTCCAGCGGAGACGGAATCATGCTTCAAGGTGGTTGGGATCAAAAAGGTGGAGAGCATGTCTGGAACTGGATCAAGCCCCTGCCCCTCTCCGCCCGGAATGATGTATTAGTCTTTCAAACCGAGCCTTTGAAGGAAGACATGGAAGTCACTGGAGAGATCCAAGTGAAGCTGTGGATCTCCTCGAGTGCGGTTGATACTGATTTCACGGCGAAATTGGTGGATGTCTATCCAGCCAGCCCAGCCTGGCCCGGTGGTTTTGATTTGAACCTGACAGATGGTATTCTGCGGGCTCGCTTCCGCGATTCCCTGAAGGAGGAGAAACTCATGAAACCCGGGGAAATCTACCCTGTCACCATCCGCCTCTATCCCACCAGCAATGTCTTCAAAAAAGGTCATCGCATTCGTGTGGACATCAGCAGCAGCAACTTCCCACGGTTTGACGTCAATCCTAACACTGGCGAACCCCTGAATGATCAGCGCCGTACTCAAAATGCGGTCAATACCATTTACCACAATGCAGAACATCCATCCTTTATCGGTCTTCCCTTGATCCCACACTAAGAAAACCGGAGAATGATGGCATTGATGTTTCTACAAGTTCGTTTGCGCGAAGGTCCGCTGCGTGCTTGAAGCTGACTACCTTTAACCGTGAAACCCCCATCCTCATCTGCATCCGACCCATCAGAGTGTCCTCAAGACACGCCTGCGGATGAGACGTTGATGGTGGAAGGTGTCCGTAGCAGCATGACTCAGGCCACACTGACCCGGACACGCGGCAGTGGAACCCGTTCTTCAGACCTTCTCAAAGACAATGATGGCTGGCTAGATGGCAAATTTAGGCTGTTAGAAAAACTAGGCGAAGGTGGATTCGGACTCGTGTTCAAAGCTGAACAGGTCCAGCCGATCCAACGCTTAGTCGCGGTGAAGATCCTGAAGGCTGGAATGGACACCCAGCAAGTGATCGCCCGCTTTGAGACAGAGCGCCAGTCGTTAGCTCTAATGGAGCACCCCAATATCTCCCGTGTGTTAGATGCGGGAGAGACCGAGCGCGGCCAGTCCTACTTTGTCATGGAGTTGGTTAGGGGTCGTTCCATAACGACATACGCCAGTAAAAAAAACCTTTCGCTGACTCAAAAACTGGAACTCTTTATTCCGGTTTGCTTAGCCGTGAATCATGCTCACCAAAAGGGCATCATTCACCGAGATCTAAAACCTTCCAATGTGATGGTGATGGAGGAGCATGGCAGCCCCATCCCAAAGGTCATTGATTTCGGGATTGCCAAAGTGCTGGAGCAAAAAGATGTCAGCCAGACGCTGGCTACCGGGATGGATCAATTGGTGGGGACGCCTGGCTACATCAGTCCTGAACAAATCGAACACGGCAGTTCCCATGTGGACACACGTTCTGACGTCTATGCCTTGGGTGCCATCCTCATGGAATTGCTGACGGGTAAAGCCCTGGTCACACCCATGGACATCGCGCAGAAACCCCTGCATCAAATCTTGCGCGACCAGGTGGAGCGTGACCCTCCCAAACCAAGTTCCCGTGAACCTTCACTCAAAGGAGATCTTGATTGGATCATCCTCAAAGCCCTGGAACGCGACCCTGCTCGTCGTTACGGCAGCGCCGATGACTTGGCTGATGATCTGAAGCGTTACCTGCGCCTCGAACCTGTCCGCGCCTGCCCACCTAGCCGCTCCTATATTATTGGGAAGTTTGTTAGGCGTCACCGTGTCGGCGTAGCTGCTGGAGTCTCCATTGCCATGGCGGTCTTGGCAGGTGGCATCACCAGCACGGCCCTGTACTTTGCGGCAGAAAAAAATCGAATCGCGGCTGAGGAGGCAGGAAGCAATCTCAAAAAAGAATACTCACGCTCTGATGAGGTAATGGCTAGGCAGCTCACCGAACGCCGTGACTACACGGAATCAGTGGCCTGGCTAACAAGGGCGCTACGCACGGATCCCGATAATAAGCTGGCAGCCACCAACCTTCTAAGCCTCCTTCAGTACAAACACCTCCTGCACCCTACCACTTCAGAGCTACCTTTGCCGACAGGCGCACAAGAGGCGCGCTTGGTTGCCCTAAGTCGGCAGGCTGGGCGGGCCGTGGCTGTATCCGCCATTCAGTCCAAAACCAATCAAGAACTTAACAAGTCCATCCTCAGTTTTTGGGATGTCAATACTCATGAACGCACGGATCATCCGCTGCCAAAAGGCGTCATCCCCACCTGCCTAGACATCTCTCATGATGGTCAAAACGCTATCCTTGCTACGGATGACGGACAGGTAGAAATCTGGTCTCTGAAAGATGACACGCATCATCCTTTACAGCCCAAGCTACCGCACTCGGTGCTTAGCATGGCTCTATCTGGCGATGGGCAAGTTTTAGCGGTCGGTGGTGAAAGTGGCACCATTCAGGTCTGGAATATGGGGCGCTTAGAGAAGCCCGCCATGGTCCTTAAATCATCGGATTTACCGGTGAATCTCATCACCTTAGATTATCTAGGAACGCTGGTGGCGATCGCTAACCCCATCGAAAGCCAGGACATCAAAGGTCAAGCCGTTGTATGGGATCTAAGTACGGGCAAGCCCATCGGAGACCCGTTTGAAACAG
>JAOZVT010000771.1 GCA_025869455.1 Prosthecobacter sp. | reverse complement strand
ATGCTCGACAAAGCTGTAAGCGGCGGCAAAGACATGTGGGTCCACGCGGCTGAGGCGGAGAATTTTACTCCAGAACCATTCACTGGAATAAATGCCACCGCATTTGGCGATGATGTTTGGCCGCATTTCATGGGCGAGTTTGGTGATTTCTGCGGCTTCGGCGTAACCCGTGTGGTCTTTCCATAGCCAGACCATGGCATTGAGGTTGTCTTTAAACTCCGGCAATAGGCCCAGTGGCGTGCCTTCACGATTCACGGGAATGGGGGTGCTGCCCGTGGTGTCAATGCCGATGCCGACGACTTGCGCGGCGTTAAAGCCAGCCACGTTTTGGGAGGCCTGCTCCAAAGCACCGTGTGTGATGGTGACGAAGCCATCCAGATAATCCTGGGGATTTTGCCGTGCCACATGCGGGTCTCTTGGGTCCAGCAAGATGCCCATGTCGCCAGACGGATAATTGAAGACGCTGGAGCCCACTTCGGCACCATTTTCGAGATCGATGAGGAGGGAGCGGCAGGAATTGGTGCCGTAATCAATGCCGAGAGCGTACTGTTTCATGGGTTGGGGAAAGAGGGCGTGAGTGTAGAGATTGCATCCCACAGGGCGAGTAAAAACCGGACAAGATTCATGAAACGTGGCAAGCTCTGGGGCTGTATCACGTTTCAGCCACGCTCATGTCCGACCTGCCTGAACTCACTGAAACTGACCGCTCGATCTACGCTTGGCAGATGTCTGTCCCTGGGATGGGCGAAGAGGGGCAGCGTAAGTTGAAAGGCGCGAGTGTCTTGATTTCACGTCTCGGTGGGTTGGGCGGACTTGTGGCGCTAGAGCTTGCGGCAGCAGGGGTGGGGAAGTTGATTTTGGCTCATGGCGGTGCATTAAAACCCTCAGATTTAAATCGGCAGTTGCTGCAAACGCGCGCTCATTTGGGACAGCCACGCATGGAAAACATCGTGAAGCGATTGAAGGATCTCAATCCTGATTGTGAGATCATCGGCATCGCTGAAAATATCAGTGAGGAGAATGTGGCAGGTCTTGTGGCTCAAGCTGACATCGTGGTGGATGCGGCTCCGTTATTTCAGGAGAGATTGGCGCTGAATGCGGCGGCTCGGAACGCGGGTAAACCCATGGTGGAATGCGCTATGCATACGCTGGAGGCTTCGGTGACGACCTTCATTCCTGGTCAGACCGGCTGCCTTGCCTGTTATGTGCCGGAGGTGCCTCAAAGTTGGACTCGGCAGTTTCCTGTTTTTGGGGCGGTATCGGGCACGGCTGCTTGTCTGGGGGCGATGGAGGTGATCAAGCTGATCACGGGCATCGGTTCACCTTTGGCGGGTGAGATGCTGAGCATGGACCTGGAATCCATGCAGTTTCGTCGAGTGAAATTGCCGAGGCGTGCCGATTGCGAGGTCTGCGGCCCGAGCTGATTAGCGGCCCACGGGAACGGCCCGCTGGATCTCATTCGGCAAATTGGAGGATTTGCCTGATTTGGGCTTCTTCTCCTCAGGGACCGAGTACCAATTCAACTGAGGCACACCGACCAACTGGACCCACTGCTGAGTGCCTAATTTGACCCATTCCAGTTCCACGATGGCCCAGACCTGGCTGCCCCAAGGAATGCGATCTTTAAGGTCGCGACCCAACTGAGAATCTTTTTCGACAAAGACGGTTGTTTGATAAGGGTTAGGCGGTGCTGGGCCGACAAGGAAAGCGTCTTTATTGTCAGAATTGGGTACCTTGTCTTCAAAGTAATGCGTGCGTGTGATGCCCACATGAAAACGGGCGGGACCTTCTTGATACCCTTCGAAGAATTTTTCCAGCAGGCGATCTTTGAATTCCACAAAGGAGAGCCAGTCCACCTGAAACCCATCTTTGTTTTGCTCCAACATGACCGGAACAGGATACTCCCAGGTGCGGCTTTCGACACCAAAGACGGCGTGGGCTCCTCCTCCCAACTGAGGTTTGGGATCGAATCGTACCAAGCCGATGGCATCTACCTGAATGCTGTTGTCTGGCTGAGATTGATAATAACGTTCCATGAGCGGTTTCATGGAGTTAGCCGCTAGTGTGTAGCGCAGGCGTTCTTGGAGATTGCTGGCTTGAAGGAATTTCAGCAAAGCATCAGCGGCAGGTTGGCCTTCTTCAGAGACTTCCACCTTCACTTCCGGCGATTTCGGCATGGCCACACTGCTTGAATTGGCGGGTCCCTTGTCATTTTGCAGAGAAGGGGTCATGGGCTTGGATGGCACCTCCAAGAGGCCTGTGGTGGGAGGCACGCCTTTAGGAGTAAGGGAAGGTGCATTCAGCGCTGCTATCTCCTCTGGTGTCGGCATTTGGGCACGTGGCGGGGCTGGCTCGTCAGGGTCAAAGCCAGTTTTGGGTGCCGTCTTGGCTACCGTCGAAGGTTCGGCCTTCTCAGGAGTTGTTGCCGTCATCGGCTCCTGGTCCAGGATTTCACTGGCCTTGGGTTGGGTGCTAACGACAGGCTTGCCTTTGCTGGGCATGTAGCGGTCCACCACTTGCATGATGGGCTTCCGGAACATCCATCCAGCCGCAGCCAAGCAGCCGACGAGAAGGAGCACGGTCAGAGCAAACATGAAGATGTTTGAGCTGCGGCTGGCCTTTTTAAATTGGCGTTGGCTTCGCGGAGTCGGGCTAGGTCTTTCTTGTCGCGCTTCAGGCAGATTCAGAGGAGCAGGGGCTTGCGCAGGCGTTGGGGCTGCCGCTGGAATCTCTCGACTAAGTAGAGATGACGGCGCTGGCTGTGCTGTGCCTGGATTGCCCAAGTGTGGCAAGGTTGGGGAGCCTGGAATGAGGCTGCTATGCGAGGGGGCACCCGGGCTAGTGCGCTGAGGAAAGAGAGGTGAATCTTGGGACTTGGAAGCAGGAGGGAAGTCGGCTGGAGTCTGGGCACCGCCCCAAGGTGCCACGGGGGGCTGTGCTGATACCGAAGCTGGGGGTTGTCCTTCGGGGCGACGTGAAGGTAGGCCTCCGAATCCACCTATACTATTTCCAGGGGAAGACGGTGCCGACTGAGGTTGCTGTGGAATATGATTCCCCAGGAGTGTTTGTCCTAAACCTGGCTGCTGCCAAGGTGGTGTGGATGGCTCTGGGCGTGCCGGAGCAGGAGTAGGGCCGCCTAAAAAGCCACCGCCTTGGGCTGGAGGGGAGGGATTTCCCATAGGCCCTAGATGCTGCGAAATGGAATTCGGCATGGGCATCACCGGCCCAAGATTTGAAGCCGCCATAGGATTCGGCATGGCTGAGGCCGCCGACGGTGTCTGTGCTGGCTGGGGGGCAGGGGTGGTGAAGAGGGAAACCGGGGCTGGCGCAGGTGCCTGAGTGGCGTTGGGAGACGTGATGGTCTGTCCGCAGATCGGACATGGACCTGTGACTCCGGCCATGTGGGATGGTACGGTGAGCACGCTTTGACAGGCGCTGCACTTAAACTGAAGTACATCCGGACTCATGAAATAGGTAAAAAGTGGTTTCTCAGAACTAAGAAAGTATCGCCGACCTGTGGGCTCTCGACAAGTCAGGTTTGGCCATTGTTTAAAAAAACTAGAATTTCATGCCTTTTTAGGGTTCTTGGGCACTTGTCAGGCAATGAGTTATACCTCAAAGTTATGCACATATAAACATCTTTGATTGTTAAAATGTTAAGATTTGCTAATTAATTGGAATCTCCATGTCACAGAACACTTTCCGTGCCAGCACCAAAGAACGCGCCATGCAGCGGGCAGATCGGGCCCAGTTGACAAACGTGCGGCGGCATCCACGCCGTCAGCAGCAGGAAAAGGTGAAGACAGTGAAAGGTTGGCTCGGGGTGATTTTACTGCTGCCTCTGGGGCTAGTGACTTCACTAACACTCATGGAGATGCTCTGGCGTGCAGTTGTCCGGCTGGAGTTTTGGCGCACGGAAGAAGTTATCTTTTTTATGGTGGGTGGCCTGGCTTGGGCCGTGACGTATGCCTCAGGCTGGCGTCCGATCCGAAGTTATGTCTTTGGCCATGAGGTGAGTCATTTGCTGGTAGCACGTGCTTTTGGTGGGAAGATTATAGATTGGGACTTCTCTGCTCAGGGCGGCTATGTCGAAACCAACAAGTCCAATACCTGGATCACCCTAGCGCCTTATTTGATGCCTTTTTACTCGCTGGTGGTGCTCTTGCTTTTTGGACTCATGGGAATGTTTTGGAATTTGCAGGGCTTGCAGCGGGTGGAGCTTAGCTCGCTGGTGCTGCACTTTAAGCCCGTCTGGTTTTTCTACGCGATGTTGGGTCTGACTTGGTGGTTCCATGCGACCTTTACCTGGAAAACGGTTCACATGGAGCAAAGTGATCTTCAGAGGAATGGGGAGTTCTTTTCCATGCTGTTGATTTTTTTAGTGAACGTGTTGCTGCTGGTGGCCCTATTCATCGCGGCTTCGCCCTCTCCTGGGCTGGGGATTGCGGAAGTCGGGCGCTGTTGGTTGGGGACGGCAGGTTCTCTCTGGGATTTTTTCCTTGGACGCCTCTGGTGATCTTTTCCTGCTGACAGACGGGGGGCGCACGCTACAAGGTCAATGCTATGCAGCCTGAACATGTCCTGTCCGTTACTGAACTTACCCGCGAGATTCGCGATGTTCTCCAGGGACACATCGGTACGGTGTGGGTGGAGGGAGAAATTAGTAACCACCGCCTTCAGAGCAGTGGTCATCAATACTTCACACTGAAGGATGCTGGCTCACAACTCTCCTGCGTCATGTTCCGTGGTGCTGCACGCAGTGGAGTGAGACTGGCTGATGGAGTCCAAGTGCAGGTGCATGGAGAAATCTCCGTCTATGAGCCGCGCGGCCAGTACCAGATGGTGGTGAAGCAGGTACAGATGAAGGGAATGGGTAGCCTGCAAGCTCAGTTCGAGGCTTTGAAGCGCAAGCTCTATGAGGAGGGGCTTTTTGAGCAGGAATACAAGCAGCCTATTCCCAAGTATCCACGAGTGGTCGCGCTGGTCACTTCACCGACGGGGGCAGCTATTCAAGACATGCTGAACATCCTAACTCGGCGTGCGCCTTGGATTCATGTGCTGGTCTATCCCGTGCGCGTGCAGGGTGTCGGCGTGGAGCGCGAAACCATTCGTGCCCTGGAAGTCTTGAATGCTGCTGAAGAACACGGTTTGCCTGTCCCTGACACCATCGTGATTGGTCGTGGGGGCGGTAGTATCGAGGACTTGTGGGCATACAATGAAGAGTCGCTGGCGCGCGCTATTTTTGCTTCGCGCCTGCCCGTTATCTCGGCGGTGGGGCATGAGATAGACTTCACCATCGCTGATTTTGTGGCGGATCTACGGGCACCCACCCCGAGTGCGGCGGCTGAGCTATTGGCTCCTGATGTGTCGGAGTTGAAGCGACATTTTGAGGCTTTAGAACGTCGGCTCAATGGATGCGTGAATACGCGACTGGAGCAGCAAGAAAAGACCCTGGATTTTCTCAGTCGTGGTGCTTTGAAAGTAGAGCCAGAGCGGCAACTCCAAGCTGCGGAACAGGAAGTGGATGAGCAG
>JAOZVT010000769.1 GCA_025869455.1 Prosthecobacter sp. | reverse complement strand
GGGGCGGGGGGGGGGGGGGGGCGCGGCCCGGCGCCGGGGGGGGGGGCGGTGGGGGGGGGGGCACTCGGACAGCGCCTTGAAAGGCGCGGCTAATACTCGGACGTCGCTCTGCGACGGGGGGGAGACGAGTGGTCGGTAGATGTTGCGATGTGTTAGCTCGGATGTCGCATGCGACTGGGGGGCTAGTGGTCGGTAGGTGTTGCGAAGCGTTAGCTTGGACGTCGCTTTTCGACTGGAGGAGTCGAGGGGTTGGCAGGTATTGCGATGCGTTGGCTCGGACGTCGTTCTGCGACGGGGGATACGAGTTATTGGCAGGTGTGATATTGATGTGGCAGGGGCGCTGCGATTGGGGTTGAGGTCTGCTGTATTGGTGATGCAGAGAGGGATCGTCCGCCCCTTTGCGGAGGTAAGTGGTCAATGGGTGAGGTGTGGCAAGCGTGTTCGAATATCGTGTTGTGATGTGCGGAGTACCATCTTTGCCGCAGAGCGGCAGTCGAGTTTTAGGCCGGCCTTTCAAGGCCGGTAAAATGAGACGCGCGGATTCACCCAAGGATGCGTCGCAGAGCGACGCGCGAACGGGGCTTTCCTGCGGCAAATTGGGCTTGAAGCCATCGAGCTTGAGCGACTATAAATCGGCTGATTCCGACTCGCTTTCAGCATCCAAGCCCTGATTATGGCCGACTCTTTTTACAACCTGACGTATCACTTGATCTGGAGCACCAAGAATCGCACGCCGTGGATTTCAGAAGAGTTGCAACCCCGGCTGTGGGAGTATCTGGCAGGCATTTCGCTTCAAAAAAACATGAAGCCGTTGTGCATTGGAGGGACTTTTGATCATGTTCATATTTTGGTGGGGCTGCCACCAACGATGACGGTGAGTCAGGCCGTGCAGTGGCTGAAAGGGCCTTCGTCAAAGTGGCTGCATGAGACTTTCGGAAAAGAGATGGGCGCTTTTCAATGGCAGGATGGCTATGGAGCGTTCACGGTTAGCCAATCTCAAGTGGATGATGTTTTCCGATATGTGAAGAACCAGAAGGAGCATCACCGGGTGAAGACGTTTGAGGAGGAGTTTGTGGGGTTTTTGGAGCGAAATGGGATTGCGTGGAAAAAGGAGTATTTGTTGGGATGAGGGTGCGGGCGGCGGGGCGAAGCGGGGGCGCGGAAATGAAGGAGATGGATCGAGGGTAAGGCGGGCGGTTCGGGTCGAGTGTGTGTGTCATTTCGTGCGTCCTGGGTTATGATTCCCAGATTAATTCCGTACGAGATGACGACAGCGGTGAGGAACTGGTCTTTACGCAGATGATCTACGAAGCAATTGACGCCAGGACCGGATCATCTCGAAAGGCGTGGCGGTAATGGTGAATAAAAAGAAAAGTATCATCATCACTGCCCAGCGGTCACCGCCGACGTAAGCTGAAAAGATTTCAAACAGGCTGCTATCCCTATTTCCTGGTACCAGCTTTCCCTGATCCTCCGCAGGTGCCAGCATGGTGACCAGACGACCTTCGGGCAACGGTATCGCAAACTCCTGGCTGGTGTGCCTGCCGTCTATTATAAGCGTGTAGATCCATTTGGGGCCGCCTTTAGGATAGAACTTGTGCTCCAGCTTCACGACGAGCACCTTTTTTTCGATACCATGATGCTTGAGGGCATAAGTCTCCACAGCCAGATAAATCCCAAAGGAAATAAGGAGTATCCAAGCGATGAACAGAAACAGAAGGCCTGCCTTCTTCTTTCGTCTGCGGCCGTCCAGAAAGCTCGTTTCCGAGTGAGTGGGAGGAGTGGAATCCATGAACGCGCTTTTAGTTATTCCCGCCGAATGGTTTCAATGAAGTTTGCTTAAAACAGCTCTGGAGACGGCGGTCCAGCAGATCCGAATGCGTGATTTTTGAATCTCTCTGTCCGGCTATCTTCTTTCGTAGAGAATGGGTTGGGGAGTCGCTGAGTAGAGGCTGATGAGTTCCTTTGCCTCGGGCAGAGAGAGGTGCTTGAGCTTGGAGTAACTATCCGCCATATCGGCACTGGAGGAACGCACCAAAAGAAGTCCAAAGGCTTCTAGCTTAGCTGGCCGGGAAAGGTTTCTGGGGGTGGTGAAGGTCTGGTAGGCGGATGCGATGTTTTCCCAAATGGCGATCTCAATCTCTGGATCCATATCACGCTGGAAACCTTCCACCCACTGCTCATGTGTTTGCGGATAAACTTCTGCGACCTTGCCTTCAATGGCGGTGATGCGCGCCAACAATTCGTCAGACAACTGGCTATGACGAATGGGCCCCATTTGGATATCTTCTACTTTGACCGAGGACTCACGCGCGCCCCGCTGACGCAACACGTAAGTCGCGCCCACGATAATGAAGATGATCAGAATGGAGATGAAGGATCGGCTCATGTGGTCAGAGAGTGGGTCATTTCCAGGATGAAGGCAAATCACTCTGGAAGGAGTGCGGCACTCAAGAGGCAGGTAGTGGCGCTAACTATTGAGCATTTTTCGCCAGGAGCGCAGCAACTCCATAAAACTGATCGGGAGGATGATGCATATCGCGGGCATGAACAGGATCAGCAGGAGAGTGATCCACTTACCGCCTAGTGAAGCCGACAAGAGTTCAAAGTAGCTGCTTTTTCGGCTTCCTGGGGTGAGGTGATCTGGATCGTCGGTTGAAGCCAGCATGGTGATGCTGCGTTGGATGGGCAACTTCACTTTGAAATCCTTGGTGAACACCCGCCCGTCCATTTCCAATCGGTAATAAAAGGTACTACCAGCTTTGGGAGCATGGGTCGTGTGATCCAGAGCGATAACAAACACTCTTTTTTCAACGCCGTGCTGCCAGA
>JAOZVT010000770.1 GCA_025869455.1 Prosthecobacter sp. | reverse complement strand
TGGCTGGCTGCACCAAGTAGGCCAGTTGGGCCTCCAACTGGCATGGGGCAAGGTCGCAGCCCCAGACCATTCGCCCTTTAGGTACACGCGGCTATGGGGGGACGCTTCGCGAGGGACGATTGTGGCTTGGGCCGGACGGGGCCGACGAGACGTCGGCGCTCCCAGTAAGGGCTTGGTAGATCGGGATGCCTGAGCTTTCCACATGCGCCCTGACCAGTTGCGGCGCAACGGGCCTACTTTTAGGCGGGCTGGCGGAAGATGGTGATGACGTCTTCGTAGAGGCCGGTCTGGTGGGTGACTCCGGCGTGGGAGAATTCTTTGAAGGAGGCGACGATCTCAAAGCCGCGCTTCTTCAGCAGTTCCAGCATGGCTTCATGGGTGAGATTGCTGCGCCAGCCGCCGAGCCCACCGCCGACACTGCCGTGGTGGATGATGCCGATGGCACCGGGCTTGAACACGCGGCGGAATTCATCGGCGTAACGCTCGACTTCGGCCTGATTGATGTGCACGAACACATCGAAACTCCAGAGGGCGTCCATGCTGTGATCTGGCACGCCCGATAGGTCATTGCCGGAGCCGACCACGAACTTGGCCTTGCCCGTGCTGGCAAATTTTTCGGTGCAAACTTCCACGCAGGAGGAGGAAATGTCCACGCCTAGGAGGGAGTCTGAACGCTGGATGAGCTCGCCCGTCCAGCGACCACCGCCAGGGCCGATCTCCAGTACCTGACCGCCCTGCGGCATGTGGCCACGGAGGACGTGCTCGATGATGGCGGTCTTCCAGGCCTCGCTAGGGGTCCATTCTTCACCACCGGCCTGCCAGTCCCAGGCTTCCCAGATGGCTTTGTTCAAAGCGCGGCTGTTCATGCCCGGGACGCCATCGCGACGGCGGATGTGGTCCATGAGTTTGAAGGCGCGGGCTCCGATGGCGCTGGCCACGTAGTAGGTGGCAAAGGCGGTGCACCAGATGATGCCGTTTTCTTTGACGATGAGCCAGGCGAGGCTCAGTTTTTTTCCCAGGGAGATGTGGCGGCGGTTGTCAACGATGTCCTTCATGCAGAATGCTTTGTGCTTCGCACGGTTCTATCCAGCGGTCAATGCAGATCACCCACCCTGAACGGGCGGCATGATGGCCACCTCACTTCCGGCAGGCAAAAGTTCGTGCTTTTTTACATAGGTCTGGTCCACGGCCACCAGCAGGCTGCTGTCCCATTCGCGCAGGCTGGGCCAGCGCTGGTAGAGGGTTTCCAGCAGGTCAGCCACAGTAGCGCCGGGGGTGATGGGCCAGGAGGTTTCCTCCACACCTGTGATGTCCCGCAAGACGGAAAAAAAAAGCAGGCGGACGGTCATGGCTTGAGAATGCCGATGCAGGGCAGATTGCGAAAGCGGCCCTGGTAGTCCATGCCGTAACCGACGACGAATTCGTCCTCGATCTCAAAGCCGCAGTAGTCCAGCGGCACGTCATGCTGACGCGGGCGCTTTTTATCCAGCAGGACGGCGGTGTGCAGGGTGGCGGGTTTTTCACTGAGCAGGCGCTCACGCAAGGCGCTGAGGGTGAGGCCGGTGTCTAGGATGTCATCCAGCAGCAGGATGTCCTGCCCGTGGAAGTCCACGCCTGCGGGCCAACTGATTTTGACCTGACCGCTGGACTCCATGCCGCCGTGGTAACTGCTGGCCCCGAGGGTGACGAGGCGGATGGGCAGATCAATCTGACGCAGCAGGTCTGAGACGAAGAACAGCGCCCCGTCCATGAGGACGACGACGGTGATGACCCGACCCGCGTAATCGCGTTCGATTTGCTGCGCCATTTCGGTGACGCGGGTACGGATGGATTCCGCGCTGAGCAGGACGCGGTGAAGATCGCTCAAGACTCCGGTGATTTCAGACATGACAAGAATATTGGATAAAGGCGCAAACATGGGATTGCCGCAATGGCCTGACGCACGTTTCTTTACTGACCATGCTCGATTTCCCACCCACCAACCTGCGCGACCTGCGCGTGAGCTATGATTTGGACAGCCTGACGGAGGACACCGCCCCGGCAGATCCACACGTGCTTTTTAATCTCTGGCTGCAAGATGCCCTGGCCCATGAACTGCCGGAGCCGAATGCCATGACGCTATCCACCATCGGCCAAGATGGCGGGCCAAACAGCCGCACGGTGCTGCTGAAGGGTCTGGATGAACGGGGCTTTCACTTCTACACGAACTATGAGAGCCGCAAGGGACGGGATCTGGCCGCGAACCCGCAGGCTGCCCTGACCTTCCTGTGGACGGATCGGCATCATCAAGTGAACGTGCGTGGCACGGTGAGGAAGCTTTCGCGGGCGGATGCAGACAGTTACTTCGAGGCGCGGCCCGTGGGCCACCAGATAGGAGCCTGGGTGTCTGACCAAAGCGCGGTGATCCCTGGGCGCGAGTGGCTGGAAGCCCGCGAGGTGGAAATGACGACCCGCTTTGGCGAGGGACCCGTCCCCTGCCCCCCGAACTGGGGCGGCTACACCCTGCTGGCCACGGAGATCGAATTTTGGCAAGGCCGCGTCAGCCGCCTGCATGATCGCCTGCGCTACACGCGGGTGGAAGGCGGCTGGAAGATGGAAAGGTTGAGTCCGTGATGGGTGGGATCGTGGGGGAGGCGGGCGGTTCGGGCGTCGCTCTGCGACGCGCTGGGG
>JAOZVT010000768.1 GCA_025869455.1 Prosthecobacter sp. | reverse complement strand
GCCATCTCCAAAGCCTTCCCGTAAGAGCAGGCAGTGTTATGGCTCCTTTTCGATGGAAGCCGAAACGGCTGCCAGCGCCGTTTTCTGCGTCTCATTCAGGCCGTCTGCCCCCAGGGCCAGCAGGAGTGAGGCGCATTCGCGGGCTTCCTTGAGATTTGGCGAATCTGCATACACGCAAAGCTGGAGCGTATTGTACATCTCTGAACTGGAGAGGAGTCTCACGGCAGCTTTGGTGGCCATTTCTCTCACTTCAGGATCTGCGGGCGGGTCTAGCATCAGCCAGCGCAACAAGGCACGATGAGCTTTGGTCCCTTGAGGGGCGATCATTGTCTTACCCTGGATATGGTTACTGGCCTCTCGTGGACTGCTTGCTTTCACCAAACTGTGGACGCGATCAAGGTCTGGAAATTCTGCTGCAATCTCCGCTGCGGCATCCAGTCTGGCCTGCCAATGAGGGGAAACTTTTTCAGGCACGGGTTTTTTCCCAGCATCCCGGCGACTGTTTTTTTGGGGGCTAGGTGCAGATGAATCTACGGCATAAAAAGAAAACTGCGGAGCACTGCTCCCGCCCAGCGTCCAGCCCTTTGGCACAGGCAAGCCGAGAGAAAACCAGCCTGCGAGGAGAACACAGGCGATGCCGGTAACCCAACCGAAGATAAAGGCAGGAGCCACCGATCGTTTCTGGGGTTTACTAGCCGATGCAGACAATGAGCGTTCACGCCACAATTCCCACCAACAAGGTGGCAGCGTAGCCTGGAACATTGGCAGATATTCATGCTCAGCAGGTAAATGCGCCGATAAGCGCCGCAGAGCATCCAATTCAACAAAACCATCCCATTCCCAATCATCCTCAGGATGCCGCAAGCGTCGGTTCCAGAACAATCGGTCTTCCTGTGGCAGCGCAGCCAAAAACTGCCCCACTCCGACCCACTTTGAAGCTTCCGTGAGCAAGTGTGGGTCCACCGAATCTTTCAAAAGTGGGCGGCAAGCAGCCAACCAACGCGGAGCCTGATTTGGACGTAAGACGCCTAGCAAACTGGCTAAAAGGGCCATGATTTGACCTGACTCATGAGTCAGCACGGGAGGCTGAGCCTCCAAGAGAGCTTCCGCCAGGCGCACCATTTTTTGGGTTTCTCCCTGACGAGTCCATTGAATCACCACGACACGGGTCAAAGAAGAGCAAGCCTGGCGCAACTCTGCCACCAGATGCTGCGGCTGTACCAGACTAGCCAGCCAGAGGCCACTGTCATCAAAAGCGCTTAACAAAGCCTGAGCCCCCATTTGGGTAGCTTCAGGACTGATAAAAGACTCCTGGCAAAAGCGATTCATGCCAGACTCCGCGCCCGTCTTCACCATCATGGTATCTGGCACTTGATAAGATGAATCTGGGGAGTGCGCGGTCTGCAAGGGATTGGAAGCAAAAAAACGACTGGTTTCGGTGGAGATATCCAAACCAGACGATGCCACATCTGGCCCTGGAAATGGACGCTGGAGGTCAGAGTTGGAGTGATCTTTTGTCATTTTAATACCTCATACCAACGCCTTCCACCCTTTAGCGCAAGCAGGAACCTTGCCGGAGAGCATAAGTGAGCGTATTCTCTATCATGCTCCCTTGGCTAAACAGCGACCACTTCCCCCTTTACCTAGCCCCCATGGCTGGAGTCACCGACGTGACCTTCCGTGGCTTGTGCAAGGAAATGGGGGCAGATGTCATGGTCACAGAATTTGTTAGCTCTGAAGGAATTCTCCAGCGGGATGACCGCACACGACACTACACAGAGTTTAACGACGGCCAGCGCCCCCTCGGGGTACAACTGTTCGGTGCCGATGGCGTCCGTATGGGAGAGGCCGCGCGCAAGATCATTGACTGGAAGCAACCCGACTTCATTGACATCAACTTTGGCTGCCCGGTGAACAAGGTGGTCTCCAAAAACGGTGGCTCTTCTCTGTTGAAAAACTGCCCCCTGCTGGCTGAAGTGGCACATGAGGTGGCTAAGGCGGTGTCCATTCCCGTGACGGCCAAGATCCGCATCGGCTGGGACGCGCAGAATGTGAACGCGGTGGAGGTGGCTCGTATTCTGGAGGATAGCGGCATCCAGGCCATCACGGTGCATGGGCGCACACGGGCCCAGGGCTACACAGGATTAGCAGACTGGGAAGTCATCGGCCAAGTGGCAGATGCCGTCAAAATTCCGGTCATTGGCAATGGTGACATCACCAGCGGCACGGATGTGGAAGTGCGGCGCGCCCAGACCAATGTACGCGGCATCATGATCGGCCGGGCAGCCATGGCCAATCCGTGGGTTTTCCAAGAGGCGAAACATTACCTTAGCACCGGAACTCACGCGACCCCGGCCACGGTGGAACAACGCTTTGCCCTCATGCGTCGGCATTGTGAACTGGCCATCGCCCGCAGCAATCGCGGAGGCGAATATGAAATCATCCGCTCCATGCGTTCTCGCTTGATGAATTACACGCGTAGCATTCCGAGCGGGAAGTTTCTGCGCGGGCGTTTTGGTCAGATCGGCAGCCTGATGGAAATGGATGACATCCTGGCCGAATACCAAGCGCATCAGGATAAATTTGCCAACCAACCCGAGCCAGAAGACGACCTGCCCGTGGAATCACCGTAAAGGCAGGGTTTGAGGCGAGTTGCAAACCTGCGACATCTCTTCCCAAAATACTGTGTCCACTTGAAAGAGGCTTCTTGGCAAACGCCTACATCCAGAGCATGGTGTGTGCATGGCCGATGAGACACCCCCGCCTATCCCTCGCGATCTCCATAGTGAATACGAGGAGCGTCCATTCAGACACTGCACGCGCTGTGGGGAGACCCTAGAAGATGACAAAGGTGGCTTCCAGATTTCCAAGGCTTACAAGCAAGGTGAGTGCGTGATGGAATACGCGCTGTGTGACCACTGCCGAGTCTCCATGATGGAGGAGTTTTCCCAAGAGTCGAAAAAGCGTCTGGCTGAGTTTCAGGATGAAAATGTGGACCTTCACCGGGGTCTGAATCAATGTTCTGTGTGTGGTAAGGAACGCGCCCCCAATGGGACAGAAGACTTCGTCATCACAGGCATCTGTGAAGGGGTGAATCTGCTGCACAGCATCATGGTCTGTGGCACCTGTGGAGAGGGCGTTCAGGAACTTATTTCTGTGCAGACCCGGGATACTTGGCGGCGCTTTGTGGACGAAAATTTCCCTGGTCCTCCAGGGGAAGGCCAGATCCCAGAATTTGAAGAATTTTCCACGCGTCCCATGCCGGTGATGGGGGTGGAAACTGGCCTCTAGTGGTGGATGCGGTTTAAAATCCAGAGGCTACACACCACTCCCGCATCGTCCCTGGCACGCCCCCTGCATCATCTATTTCATGCCCTTACTCCGCCACGTCTTTGGACTCTGCTTACTCCTGACCCTCGTTTCATGTCAGAGCCCAATCGGAGGCGGCTCCCATAGCACGTATGGAGATCGGCCTGGGCCCAAAGGCTTTACCACAGTGATCGTGGATGCGGGACATGGCGGAAAAGACTCAGGCGCGCGCTCCCATGGTTTGGAAGAAAAGAAACTGGCGCTAGACATAGCCCGCCGTGTCCAAAAAGACTTGGCAGGCCCCTTCAAGGTGGTACTCATGCGGAATTCGGACTACTTTGTGGAGTTAGACGAACGCGTGCGTGTGGCCAATCGATATGGCAATGCGGTGCTGGTGAGCATTCATCTGAATTACGGCAACCGCCGCCGCGCGGGACCTGAGACGTACTACTGGCGGACAGACAGCTATGCTATGGCCAAACGCGTGCAGCAAAATCTGAGCCGCATGGCCCCTTACCAGTCAAGCAATGCAGGCCTCGTACGCCGCCGACTCCGCCTAACCAGAAATCCGTCCATCCCGTGTATTCTTGTGGAATGTGGTTACCTCACTCATAGCGGTGAATCCCGTCAACTTAGCCGCAGCCAGTACCGCGAGGATTTGGCCTGGGCCATCTCCCGCGCGATCCGGGATCAAGCCCATGAAGGGGATGCTGGCATGGGTACCCTGCCCCGCCCGATCTATGCGCCACCAAGTAAAGCCACGGATGCGCGTAGCTGAGCCTTCCCTCCAAGTTTCTATTTCTGTAAGCCGTATCAAGGGCGGCATTCTCACCTGCCATTCTGAAGCACGTCATCATTGACGATGACTGGCAGCTTTAAAAGACCAGGAGGCGCGGCCTCTTTGGTCTCGTAATGAAAGACACGCACGGGAGGTTTTCCTTCCTGACCTGTGAGGACAAAGAAGTCTAGCTGCAACAGACGCTCTTCACCCGCTGGCACCTCGGTGGGCTTGACGGTGAGGGTGACATCGTTGGCCCCATTTTTCAGTCCCCCAATGACAAAGAGCTTTTCCGCATGATCCTGCATGACCGGGTATTCAAAGCCATTGATCTTCATCCTGGTTTCATAACCAAAGGATTGCAGGGTACTACCGGCGACGTTTTCTGGCACCTCACAGAGAGCAGGCACGGCAGGTGCCTTTCCTGGCGGGGTGAACTCCGGGGCATCTAATATATCCAGGTGCCCGCCCGTGCGCATTTGGCTGATGAGTTCCGGCTGATCCAAAAGCTTGAGGACTTTCGTGCTATCAAATTTCCAGCCACCCCGTTCATAAAAGAACTTCAGCATGAGCACACTTTCAGGGATCTGGCTGGGGTCACCGCCGAGATCCACTTTACCAAAATACAGGAGGTGCGCGGTCTCTCCCACGGCCTGTGCTTCCAGTAACCGCAAACCTGAGATGTCTGGTGGGTCCAGAGGCACTTCAAAAACAGCTTTGGGGAAAGCCTTCCTCTGACTGACGATCAAATTCCGAGTGACCACCTGGCGATATTGGGTGATGGCGGAGGCCCAAGCCCTGGCATCTTGGGCAAGAATGGAGGCGCGCCACTGCTCATAGACGCGATCTAGATTCATTTTCAGCGCCGGATCCTGGGCAAAACAGGGACTCCCTATCAAGAACAACAGAAAAAAATAAATAGGACGAGCGAAAGTATTCACGGAGGAGTAAAGTTGGGGGGCGAACTAAGCTTCAACACCAAATACATCCTGATTACTAGCAAACAGCCAGTAAAAGATGTTGATGTGGTGAGGTTTTTCGCAAAAGTCACAACTCTGCCACACGAAAACATGGAATCCCCCGGCGAAGGTCATTATCGAACACTCCCCCTAGACCGAAATCGGGAACTGCTCAAGACAGCTCGCGAAGAGATCTACAAGACGGTCGGGGACATTCATCTACCTGTTTATATCTGGGAGCCAGAAGGTGACAAAGTGCCACCGTATCCAAAGTCAGTCGCGGCCTTCTTTTTCAGCAGTGGTTGGGACAATGGTCAGGTGGCTCAGTTTGCCCCACACTGTGTTTACTTTGCTTCACGTGGCATGATGACGATGGCGTTTGATTATCGTATCACCAACCGCAATCATGGCGGCCCGTTGGAGGCCATTGCAGATGCACGCTCTGCCATGCGCTGGATTCGCCTAAACGCCGTCGAACTAGGTATCAATCCTGGTAAGATCGTCGGCATTGGTGGCAGTGGTGGTGCCCATGCCATC
>JAOZVT010000767.1 GCA_025869455.1 Prosthecobacter sp. | reverse complement strand
CGTATAGAGGTTACCATACAGGGTTAATGTACCATTGTTACTTGCAGTGAGGTAGTGAGTCTGAAATTCACCCGAACCGGCTTGATCTGCCGTATCCAAAATGACATCACCGCCCCAAGTACTGTGGGTTGTTCCGATGCCTCGCAAGATGGAGCGCGACGTGTCGAAAGAGTTTGTCGCCCGAATATCTATCCCTTTGATATTGGTGCCATATTCTAGGTAAAGGTTCCCAGCTCCACCGATCACCACTTCTCGACCGGCAGCACCTTCTCCTAACGCGCCTGGATGTCTGACATAAAGCCCCCCAGTTTCACCAATGTAAATGTTCCCTGAAATGTCGTTCCAAGTTTCGAGATACAGATTATTGCGACCCGTTTTCACAAAGTCCGTCGCATTAACAATATTGCTGCGGATGAAAGCATTGTTACCCGGCATAAAGGTGGTCCAAGAACCACTATTAGCGTCAAGATCGTTTCTAGACAGTGCCGAGTTAATGATCGCCGTCTGGCCATTCACATCAATCGTCCCCCCACGGATCACAGCTTCTGCATTGGCATTGGTAGATTCAATAAAGGAAGCAAAATTGATGATCCCTGAATTGATTGTCAGAGTCTTCCCAGGTTCAATGATCACATAATCTTTCGCTCCCGTTGGAACACCTTGACCAGAAGTGGTTTCATTGAAACCGATGGTCAATGAATTCACCGTGGTGTCACTCGTCACATTCCGGTCTGCATAGTTATTGCGGTCAGAGGCATTGCCTGCCGCAATATAACTGTCCACCAACCAATTGGTCCCTGAAACGGCAGTTCCCCCTGCACTGTATTCAGAGGCAGTCAGTGGGCGCAGATAACCATTGTCCAAGGTCATCAGCCCAATGCCTGATCCACCGTAGGCGTAAGCGTTTTCAACCGTGTAATCCGTGCGATTGGTCGCTGAGCCGCTGGTGGCCGCGAAAGACGATGGCAAGGTTCCACCAAACAAACCTGGAATCACCTGCTGAGTGCTATTTCCGGGTGTGTCAGTCCCGATCAACGTCAATCCCGTAGCATCATTGAGCTTCAGCCGATCATCCGTCGGCCCTGTGCCCCAGGTGTGGCTACCGTTCAGATCATACATCTTGAGGACTCCGCCATTGTTAAAATCCAGCGAGGCGAAACTACCATCAAACTGCCCACCCGCCCGCGTGTCCAGATACAGATAATTGGTTCCAAGATCGGCAACGACATTGCCAAAATTCTCCGTATTTGCATCAATTGAATCCGTTTCTAGAAGGAGGATTCCATTTCTCATACTCAGAACTCCTGAGTCATTCAGACGATCATTGTTATTCGCACTCGCATACACAGAGTTAGTGGAATTGTTCAGCAATGCCAGGGAGCCCCAGCGTGTCAGCGTGATGGAATTGGCCTGATTCAGACTCCCAGCTGCCCCCGCCAGAGACATGCTAAAATATTGAGATTCAGCGGCCCCCGTAACCGACCCGGAGCTATACTGAGGAGGCAGAAAACGCCCAGTGTTTTGTTTCACCAGAACATCGCCATTAAAATTTGCGTTGTTTCCAGTTAGGCGCAGCTCGCGGTTACCACGTTTCGTGAAGCCTTCGCCTGCATTGCCGCCCGTTGTATTGTCAATTTCGCCCTGAATTTCAGTCACCCCTGGGTGATCATACGCATCAAAAGTACTATTGTAGTTCCCCGAACCACCTACCATTGAAAATATGTTTTCACCCATCGCTCCACCCACCAGATTAACCTTCGAACTCGACGTGAATATTTGATCAAAGAACCGACCCGTCTCAGTATGGCCTTCGCGAACCAGCGCGCCATAATTTAGGTTGATCGTGACGTTCTCATAAACCTCCGTCACCTTGGTATTGGCTGGATGTGTATTGCCTGTCCCCCAATCCGTGCGGAAGGTTAAGCGAGATGAAACCACTGTATTCCCCGAAGTATCGCTTAAAGCGCGGTTTGGATTGAACGGATCCGATGTACGGCTGCCATTGGTCAAATCCACCCCATCAAAAGTACCCGGGTAGTAAGCCACATTGAAGGTCATGTTGTCCACCACGTTACCCGAAGTCGTGCCACCAATCAGCCCGCCCCCCGTCAAACCACCACGATTACGGAAATACAAAGTTCCCTCATGAATGTTCCAGGCAGAGCCCGCCGAGTTTTGGATATCTGCATTTTCAATCACAAATACAGCGCTTCCGATTTTGGTAAAATCATTGCCTCCCAAATCCAGAATAGGAGCAATTTGCGCTGTGCCTGCCGCATTTAAATGCGGCACAAGCTCAATGTTACTATAGCCACCGACCGTTGCATCCTCGGTCAAAATCAAATGTGAAAGGGTAGCTGTACTCGCAGTGTTTACCAGAGCTCCAAGGTTATTCGGCCCTGCCCCAGCAATGGAGAAAATCTCCGTATCATCGGCCTGCACATCAAATTCACTGTCACGCAAATCCACACGACCACCGTTTAATACGATCGTTTCATTTCCAACCCCGCGCAAACCTGCTGCATTGGAACCAAAGGTATTTGAAGTCGTATTACGGGCTCCTCCTTCCAATCTCAGCAGACCTGAATTGACCACGATCTGACCTGCAAAATCATTGGTATTTTTATTGATTAACAACCAGCGAACGACGTCATCAGGATTCACCACACTCAAATTAATGGTCGGCACGCCAGTCGTTCCCCCAGAAACCTTTCCCGAAAAAATAATACCCTGGCTATTCCCATTCGTATCCTGAACCTCGACGTCTAACGTACTGTTCAACTGGATATTTGAACCAATGGTGTCATTGCCACCTTTGCCTTGTTTTGTGAGGAATGCATTTCCTGAACTGGCCTGAAAAGTCAACGTCCCACCACTGATGGTGAAACTGCTGCCACCACTTACATCACCAATCCTCATCCCCCCTAAAATCACATTGGAACTAGGGATACCGCTATCAATCGTGATGGTGCGATTGCTTGTAATGTTGCTACGAATATCAGCAACTTGATCTATTCCATTCGGTATAGTTCCCGTCCAGTTTGTTCCCAAACTCCAATTTCCGTTGCCCCCAGTAATATTCCATGAGCCATCAGCAACCGTCCCTGGATCCAAGGCCAACAGAGGAAGAGACAAACTTCCTAATACACTGAAAGCCAATGCTTTACAGCGATTTGAACGAGAGGTTGATCGTGAGATTGTCATACTAAGGATGGGATTTCAAGTTGTCACGTCCACCATGAGGATGGGCGCTCAGTGCAGTTGGGGACTACTTACTGATTTAATTTCAGTTCAAATTTTCATCCGATTTGCTGACATTCGGCTATTAGACGATGGCTTGTTAGGCCATAAGGTTTGCCTGTCCTATTGAGAAAGGTTTCGCCTTATTCGATAGGCTAAATCTTTATCAGTCAAAGCTTGCAGGAACCCCTCAAAGGAGATTTGAATATTGTTCCCCCGACTCAATCCTATGTTTTTCTCATTTTCACCCACTAAGCAGATGGCCAATGCCGCCGCTGTGGCAGTGGTATGCATTTCATCATTATTTGTTGGGCCGCTAGCCGCTCAGGAACAACCAACAACCACACCTGACAGTCCCTTCATCACCAAAGTAGGTCCGTGGGGCAGAATTCAATGTTATTATTTTTACCTCGAAGCGCCTGAGGAAATTGTTTCCCGTACACCCACACCAGACACACAAACTCGCTGGCGCATTCCTGAATCAGAATTGTCCAATTTTCAAAATCTTGTTTCAGAAACAGAGCTTTCCAATGAATTGGTTAGCGCACTGTTCAACCCACGCGAAGTCATCCACAGAAATGGAAAGGCCAATCTCTTCCCCGCAGCAGCACTGATCGAATCACTGAATGAACGTGATCGGCAGAGACTGTATGAAAAGCTAGCTAGTTACTTGAATAACGAATTTTACGAGTATCCGATTTTCTTTTTTGGAGGTGATGTCGATGCGTGGGCGAAGAATTCGGAACTCCGTCCCGAGTTGGTCTCTGCTATTCGCCGTCTTGCCTTTCATCGTGGTGAGACCCTAGCTTTCAGCGACATCCCCTATTTGTTAGGCATGGCACAGAGCGATGCCGAGGCGCACTTTATCAAAAAGAAGCTCACCCGCACCCGCACATTGATCGCTCGCTTGGAAGTCAATCCCGATAGCAACGTCCAAGAAATGCTGGACTACTGGTCCACTGGACTCAACCTCCGTCGCAAGGAGCTAGAGCCCTTGTTTCAGGCCACCTCCAGCATTCCAGGCATTGGTCATTTAGATATTTTGCATGTGCTTCCCGCCTTGCCCCGCAAGCTTCTCTACACCTTCCCTGGAGATGATTTCACCACGCACATCCGTTTTCCAGACTGCCATTGGTCCACCCTAAATTTCTTCAACTTCACGGCCCAAGATTATTACCTGGACTCCCATCTCGCCTCCAGTGCCGTTTTGGAAAACTTCCAGCAGATCGAGCCGCCCTACCGTTTTGGAGATGTACTCATGTTCATCAATCCGCTGGGCAATGCCTACCACTCCTGCATCTACATCGCAGACGACCTCGTTTACACCAAGAATGGAGCCAATCCACTCGTCCCCTGGGTGCTGTTAGAGCTGAAAGACCTTCAGAAGATGTACAACATTGATCTCGGTCAGGGCATGATCCAGGGCTTCCGCCACAAACGCGGCCGCCTGGAGTCCGAGTAAAATCACTCCTTCACATCGTAGTGTTTCTCACTCATGGATTTGTCATGATCATAGACCTGCTCTTTCATGAGTTCACCGGACTTTGACCAGTAACGGTTCAGACCGTGTCTCTGGCCATTTTCAAAATGCGTCTCGGTGGAAAGCTGTCCGTTCTCCCACCATTCGCGGACCACACCATGCAGCTTTCCTTCCAGGAAAGGATATTCACCCTTTGGCTTGCCGTCCTTATGCTGATCCCGCGCGATCCCCGTGAATGGTTTATCATTCAAAAAGTACACATCATCCACCCACTTCAGTTCCTTGTAAGTGGCTTCAGCGGGTTTCGGTGCATCCGCAGCGTGAATGGCAGAGCCTAAAAGGCAGGCAATCAATAAGAGAAATTTCATGGTGGTAAATCAGGGTTGGATGACCATCTCCACAGGGCAGTGGTCACTCCCGTGGATATCATCACGAATGGTGCAGGAAGTGATAGCAGGACGCAAGCCCGCAGAAGCCAGCCAGTAATCGAGACGCCATCCGATATTCTTTGCACGAGCATCAGGCGTGCGCTGGGTCCACCAGGTGTAGCGCCCTGGTGACTGATCGAATTCACGAAAGACATCCAGAAACCCAGCCTGAAGATGCTCTGTCAAACTCGCCCGTTCAGCATCACTAAAACCGGGATTCATGCGATTGGACTTCGGATTCGCCAAATCGATTTCCTGGTGAGCACAATTGAGATCCCCACACGCTAGGACGGGTTTCTTTTCCTCCAGCTTCTTCAGATAGGCACGAAACGCGTGGTCCCATTCAAGACGATACGAAAGACGAGCCAGCGCTGCCTGACTGTTCGGCGTATAAACCGTCACCAAATAGAAGTCTGGAAACTCCGTGGTGATCACCCTGCCCTCACGATCATG
>JAOZVT010000766.1 GCA_025869455.1 Prosthecobacter sp. | reverse complement strand
CTTCCGATCTCGAAAGTACGCATAGGCACTCCATCAAAAGGCCAGTTGCAGCGCAACTGGCCTACTTTGACAAACCGACTTCACGAATTCATCAACCCGCCGCCTCTTTAGCGATCAGCGCTTCCAGCTCACTGGCAGCTTTTTCCCAAGCCGCCGTTTTGGTAGCCACGCGCGGTTCGATCTGCGCCATCTCTTCCGACAGAGACTTAAACTTCGCTGCATCTGCATAGGTGGCTCCGTCCTGAAGCAGTTCCACCAACTCCAGCTTCCGCTTTTCCAAAGCAGCGAGTTCTTCCTCAATGCGGGCGACGTTCTTTTCCAAATCCTTCTTGCCTTTGCTGCGGGCGTTGCGGGCTTCGGCTTCCAGGCGTTTCTGCTCCTTGGATTTAGGGGGAGAAAAAGCCTTCTTCGGTGCCTCCCAGGCTCCAGGCTGATTGTTGGTTAGACCCGCCGTCAATGCCTCGCGGGCAGAGGTGGCCTTTGTCTTATCCAAGAAATACTGGTAGTCCCCGGCATACGGTGTCAGCACACCCCCTGCGATGTGGATCACGCCCTTGGCCATACCACGGATGAAGTGAACGTCATGGCTGATGAAAACCAACGTGCCTTCGTAATCTTCCAAGGCACCGATGAGTGCATCAATGCTGCCCATGTCCAAGTGCGTCGTCGGCTCATCCATCAACAATAGGTTAGGCGGATCCAACAGCAGTCGCACCAAAGCCAGACGAGATTTCTCCCCCCCACTCAGCACGCCCACGGGCTTAAACACATCATCACCGTGAAACAGAAACGAGCCTAACAAAGTCCGGCACATATTTTCCCCAGGACGACTCGGCAGATCCATGGCCGATTGCAGCACCGTGTGCTTCATGTTCAGCACATCTCCGCGATACTGAGCAAAGTAACCCTGCTTCACATTGTATCCCAGTTCACGCTTCCCAGCCTGTGGTTCCAAAGCCCCCGCCAGCAGCTTCAGCAGAGTGGATTTACCCGCTCCGTTTGGCCCCACCAGCACGATGCGTTCACCACGCTCGATTTCGAAATCCAAGCCAGAATACACCGGGGTCTCACCATAAGAAAAGTCTAGCCCCTTCAGGGTCAGCACTCGCTGTCCACTGCGCTGTGGCTGTGGGAAGCGGAATTTCACCTGCTTCGCCGCAGCCGCTGGCCCGTCCAGCTTCTCCATGCGGTCGATCATCTTCAGCTTATCCTGAGCACGCGAGGCAAAGTTGGCCTTGGCCTTGAAGCGATCCGCCCATTGCTGGAGCTTAGCGATTTCCTTCTGCTGATTTTCAAACGCGCCCTTCAATTGCTCCTCACGCGCCGCTTTCTCCACCAGGTAGGAATCGTAATTCCCACGGTAGCGGTTCACCTTGCTGTTGGCGATTTCCAAGATCGCTCCGGTCAGTGCATTCAGGAATTCACGGTCATGCGAAATCATCAGGATCGCCCCAGGGTAGCCTTGTAGGTAATTTTGGAACCAGATCAGGGATTCCAAATCCAAATGGTTCGTCGGCTCATCCAGCAGCAGCAGATCCGGCTCCTGAACCAGCAAGCGTGCCAAATGCGCACGCATCACCCAACCACCGCTTAACGTACGTGCATTGCGATCAAAATCCGTTTCCCGAAAAGCCAGCCCTTTCAGGATGCGCTTGGCCTTGGGCTCCGCCTCCCAGCGACTGTGTTCATGCACGTGACTGGTCGCCAGCTCCAGCACAGTCATGTCATCTACCGGGGCACTTTCCTGGGGCAAGAAACCGAAATCCAGGTTCTTTTCCATCGTCACCAGCCCATCATCTGGAGTCGTTTCACGCAGCAACAGAGAAAACAACGTGGACTTCCCCGCTCCGTTCGGACCGATCAGGCCGATCTTCTCACCGCGATTGATATGAAATGACACGCCGCTGAACAAAGTGCGGCCTGCATAGGTTTTACTGACATTGGAAACAGAAAGCATGGGGGGCGCACTCTGTGCCCTCTAGGAAGGCGTGAGTCAAGAGAGGAGGGAGTTCCCCGAAAACACACGAGCACTCTCACCTGCCTTCACAGGCTGCACCGCCACTTGTCTCCACGCCAAACCCGTTGTTACGTACCGCCCTCAGTGTGCGTTGTTTACCGTGTCTCCTCTCATGAAGCATCTCCTTGTCTTTCTGCTCCTTCTTACCAGCTTCCCAGCCCTGGCGGATATTTCCCTCCCGGCTTTTTTCTCGGACGGGCTCGTCCTGCAGCAGGGAAAACCCGTCACCATTTGGGGAAATGCGGAAGCAGATGAAGATGTCACCGTCACCTTCGCAGGCCAGACCAAGGTCACGCAGGCAGACCTGGAAGGCAAATGGCGCATCACTCTGGACCCCATGCCAGCCAATGCCACCCCGGCAGAAATGACGCTGACCGGCAAAAATACCCTCACCCTGAAAAACATCCTCATTGGGGAAGTCTGGATCTGCTCCGGCCAGTCGAACATGCAGTTACCCGTCACCCGGGCCGCCAATGCAGAGCAGGAAATCGCCGCTGCTCATTTCCCGCAGATCCGCATGTTCAGTGTCCAGCGCACCACCGCCCTAGAACCTGCCACCAACGTGACAGGCACCTGGAAAGAAGCCAATCCTGCCAATGTGGGCGACTTCTCCGCCGTCGCTTATTTCTTCGGTCGCCATTTGCACCAAGTCCTGAAAGTCCCCGTCGGTCTCATTCACACCTCCTGGGGAGGCACTCGTATCGAGGCATGGACCAGTCGCGAATCCCTCAAAGAACGCCCCTGCGCAGCACAGCTCCTCAGTGACTGGGATGGCATTCTAGAAAGCTGGGACCCCACCGCCGAAAACGCCAAGTTTGAAGTCGCCAAAGCCGAGTGGCAATCCCAGCTCAAAGCCACGCAAGAAGCCAACGCCAAACTCCCAGCCGATCAAAAGCAGCCCAATCCGCCCTCCCCACGCCCACCAGACGATCCCCACAAGACCCCGCATTATCCGGCTTCCCTTTTCAATGCCATGGTCGCCCCGCTCATCCCTTACACCATTCAGGGAGCCATCTGGTATCAGGGCGAGTCTAACCAAAAGCGTGCCTTCCAATACCAAGAGCTTCTGCCAAACATGATCAACGACTGGCGTACCCGCTGGAATGATGACTTCAGCTTCTACATTGTCCAACTCGCCAGTTTTGGAAATGGTCAACCCATCACCAAAGACGCAGGCGTGCCAGACACCTGGGCAGAGTTGCAAGAGGCCCAGTACCTCACCACCATTACCCTGCCTAAAACCGGGCTCGCCGTCGCCAACGACATCGGCGAAGAAAAAGACATCCATCCTAAAAACAAACAGGAAGTCGGCCGCCGACTCGCCCTCTGGGCATTGGCCAAGGACTATGGACGCACCAGCACCGTCCCCAGCGGTCCCCTCTTTAAAAACAGCTTCATCGAAGGCAATCAAATCCGCCTTCAATTCGACTACGTCGGCAGCGGCCTCAAAACCCGCGATGGCGGCGAACTGAAGCATTTCCAAATCACCGGAGAAGATCAAAAATGGGGCTGGGCCCAAGCCAAAATCGTGGGGGATGAAGTCATCGTCTCCAGCCCCAGCGTCCCCGCCCCCGTCGGCGTTCGTTACGCCTGGGCCGCGTGGCCAGAGGGAGCCAACCTGATCAACGCCGAAGGCCTACCCGCCAGCTCCTTCCGCACGGATGAATTCATCCCCAGCACCATGGGCGTGACCTCCCCATTTCAGGAAGTCATGAAGGCCGATAAGAAATAATTCAGGCGGCTAACAGCGACAAGCCACGGACTCCCCCGCATTCGCGATTGCCCACAGGCGGATGCTATTCAAACTATCACACCACCATGCCCACGCCCCCCTTCCATTACCAGGAACTGTTTGAACTCGGCCACGACGAAACTGAATACCGCCTGCTGACCCAAGAGCATGTCAGCGTGAAAAACTTCGACGGCAAAGACGTCCTCTGTGTGGACCCACAGGCCCTGACCCTGCTGGCCAGCCAAGCCTTTCACGACATCAACTTCTTCCTCCGTCCCAAGCACCTCAAGCAAGTCGCCGCCATCCTGGATGACTCTGAGGCCAGCGAAAATGACCGCATGGTCGCCCTGACTCTGCTGAAAAATGCCGATGTCTCCTCCGCAGGCCTGTTGCCCTTTTGCCAGGACACCGGCACCGCCATCATCATGGGGAAAAAAGGCCAGCAAGTCTGGACGGGCGGTGGCGATGAAGCCGCTCTTTCTAAAGGCGTTTATGAAGCCTACACGGAAAACAATCTGCGCTACTCCCAGAATGCAGCGCTGGACATGTTCACCGAAAAAAACACCGGCACCAATCTCCCCGCCCAGCTTGATCTTTATGCCACCGAAGGAGACGCCTACAAATTCCTCTTCATCGCCAAAGGCGGCGGCTCGGCTAACAAATCCTTCCTCTATCAAGAGACCCGCGCCGTCCTCAATCCCAAGAGCATCGTCCCCTTCCTCACGGAAAAAATGCTCACCCTCGGCACCGCCGCCTGCCCGCCTTACCACCTGACCTTCGTCATCGGTGGCACCTCCGCAGAAGCCACCATGAAGCACGTCAAACTGGCCTCCACAAAATACTACGACGAGCTCCCCACCACGGGCAATGAACATGGCCGCGCCTTCCGCGATGTGGAACTCGAAGCCCAGATGCTGGAGTCCGCCCGCACCTGCGGCATCGGCGCTCAGTTTGGTGGCAAATACTTCGCGCTGGATGTCCGCATCATCCGCCTTCCCCGTCATGGAGCTTCCCTGCCCATCGGCATCGGCGTCTCTTGCTCAGCCGACCGCCAGGCCAAAGGCAAAATCACCCGCGATGGCGTCTTCATTGAAAAGCTGGAGACCAATCCCCTCCAGTACATCCCCGAAGAACTCCGCCACCGCAAAGACACCCAGGCCGTCCGCATTGACCTCAACCAGCCCATGGCCGCCATCCGTGCCGAGCTGGCCCAGTATCCCGTCACCACTCGCCTCCTCCTCAACGGCCCCATCATCGTCGCGCGCGACATCGCCCACGCCAAACTCAAGGAGCGCCTGGATGCAGGTCAGGAACTGCCTAACTACTTCAAAGAACATCCCGTCTATTACGCAGGCCCAGCCAAAACTCCCGTCGGCATGCCCAGCGGCAGCTTTGGCCCCACCACCGCAGGCCGCATGGACAGCTACGTGGACCTCTTCCAAAGCCACGGCGGCAGCATGATCATGATTGCCAAAGGTAACCGAGGCCAGCAGGTCACCGACGCCTGCAAAAAACACGGCGGTTTCTACCTCGGCAGCATCGGTGGTCCTGCCGCCATTTTGGCCAAAGAAAACATCAAAAAGGTCGAAGTCGTCGAATTCCCCGAACTCGGCATGGAAGCCATCTGGAAGATCGAAGTCCAAGACTTCCCCGCCTTCATCCTCATTGACGACAAAGGCCACGACTTCTTCCAAAGCGTCGGCACAGGCTGCGCGGTGAAGCATTAAAACCGCAGTATAACTATTGAGGCGTCAAAACCGACCCCCCAAAGTTCCTCACCAGGGCCGCACATAGCATGGGCGGCGCTTATTGTGAAGTCCCCCCCTATTGACTGACGCGCATTCACGGAAGCAACATCC